>JAILEJ010000508.1 GCA_024688095.1 Butyrivibrio sp. | reverse complement strand
TATCAGGAACCAGAGTATGAAATAGAGTTTATCAATAGCTTTATTGAAAGAAAGCTGGATGAAGTTGGTGGGCCTATATATTCAAGAAAATTGCAATTATATTTTGAAAAAATAGATGATGGATATAGATGTATGGTGATTTATCACATGGATGTTTATCATTTATCTTGTGATTACCAAGCTAATCCTTGGCTGAGAGAGAAAAGCAAAGGTTCATTTATTAAACTGGTGACTTATCTTTGCGAGCAAGAAGAGGATTATCATTGGTATTTTGGAACAGCCCCAACTGATAAGTCTTATGCCAAGGGGGCAACACCATATGAAGCTTTAAAACGTCTCCGTAGAAATTATGAGGTAGTAGGTGGAAACGAACTGCGCAGACCAGAGGGATTGTGGGATAAGGTTAAGTGGTATGACGCGATTAATTGCTATGCCGATACAAGCCTTATAGGTTTTAGTGATATTTAATTTGAAAAAAGGAAGAACAATTATGTTTGAAAACTTTGAAATAATAGATTTTAGAAGAAGAAAGCTTGAAGAAAAATGTAAAGAGATTGAAAAGCTTTTGAGTGGCGAAAAGAATTATTATATTTCACCAGCTTCATACAAGTCTGGGGAGCTTATCTTCAATGAGCACCCTTATGGAAAGAATAATCATTTTGTAGAAGGTGTGCTTGAATGGGTTGAAAAATATGTTCAGTACAAATTATATAAATATGGCTTAGACGGCGGTTACTATGAGGAACTTGAAGAGTTACCCTTCGAGCCAGGACCACATGAGGTGGGCCATGTGATAAAAGACCCATTATGTCAGTGGGAAAAAGACTATTATGAAGTATTTATTTTTATCACACTAGGTTTGGCATTAGATAATGAGGTCTCAAAAACATGGTGCGCGGATGCAGGTAGATGGGAGTCTGTGGTTGAGAGAATAAAGGCCCCTTTCAAGCATTATGATTCATCAAAATTATATAGAGCTATTATTGCAAATGATTTTAGTAATCGCTGGCCAGTTGGTTATGAATCAACTTTATATGGAATATTCCCAGATTTAGCTAATGTATATCAAATTGTCACAGGTAAAAAGCTATCATCATTATTAAGTGATGAAGAACTTGAACTTGCGAAAAAGACAATGAGTGATGAGCAGCAGGCACTGCTTAACGAAGTGCAATTTGATGCTGATGCCAGCGTATCTGAAAAATATAAATATTCCAATCTATTTGTTCAGTATTTTTCTGATGTAGAGTACTTCAAAAAATGCTGCAGAATACTTTTGAGCAACTCGGTTGAGATGTTTAAGAATCGAGATGTTAGTGCAGAACTTGAAAATGGAATACTTATGTATTTGGAAAAAATCAAACTTGCTAGTTGGAGAAAAGATGAAAAGTTTTTTGACAGCTTTATTTATTTAGATAAGGCTTATGAATTGATTGATGATATGATCACATGGAGTCCTGAGAATTATGAAGATAAGTGATGAAGCGATAAAGGGGATGATGGATGATTATGAAGATTTAATGGAAGAATCTTTCATCTATACTTTTATACGAGATAATGATTCAAAGATTCAAAAGAAGATAGCTGATGGCGTTTCAGAGGTCGAGCTGGATACTTTTATTAAAAAGCGCATAAAGACTTTTGTGTATGATTTACAAAATCGTTCAAGTAATACAGCACTAAATATTATAAATGGTTGGTATGAACATTGTGAGGAGGCTGATCGAAGTATAAAGGATTATCAAACTTTATTTGATATGCTTTCAAAATCGGCCGATGGTGACAGTGCGTTAATTCCAATTATGGTAAATGAATCTACAGGAATTGGTCTTTATATTGTGGGTAAGGATAATTTCGCAGAGGATACCTTTAATCAGCCACCTGAATATCATTGCAGCATAACCATGATTAATATCTGGGAGCAGACAGATGAATATGGCGTCTGCTTATATGGAGTCGGGGACGAATACTTTGATCAGATTACTTTTCTAAAGAAAGAGCCTGTTAAAGAAGCCATGTCTTATTTTAAGAATAAAATGGTAGGTCATAAAGATAATGCTTTTGGTGAAATTAGAAAAATGAATGGTAACATGCCGAAGGGCTGCCCTGAAAATTTAAAGATGTATTTCTTGGATTATGAATCGAAGGAAAGTTCTAATGGCGGGAATCAAATTGCTAATGCAGTTACAAAAGAAGCTAGAGAAAAAGTAAGGCAGGATTTTCAGCAACAGATATAAGGATTAATAAATGATTTTAAGTGTAAGATGCAACAGCGTATACCGCTCAAGCATGTGTGGATATTGAACGATACAAATCAAAAGTAAAAATATTAAAAAGATATACGTCCTTCGTAAATTTTACGAAGGACGTTTTTATATCCATGTATAATGTGTACATGCTTAAGGAACAAGTTCATAACATGCTCCCCGGTCGGTGGGTGGGGGATAGTTCACCGACAGTGACTGTAAGCGGCTTCTATGCTTTACAAATACTTACAGGGATGTTCCAGCCTAAAGGAAAAGGTAACCAAATGATAACTAATTTTTCTGTTAAGAAAGGAAAAAATATTATGACAAATACATTTAAGAACAACACTTTAGAAAACAAGATTGAAGTTTTAAAGGAAATCAACGCTGAAACAGCTGGTTGGGGAATCAACGAGTTGTTAATGGAAAACTGTGACTACTATAGCTCATGGCATATGAATCATATGGATGAAACATATGCGAAGCTTGC
>JAILEJ010000487.1 GCA_024688095.1 Butyrivibrio sp. | reverse complement strand
AAATTATAATATATAATTGTAATTCCAATGACCGTTGCAAGGATTGCAAGAACAACTATCCCTACAAGTCTTATATTTATTTCCTTTTTCATTCGATCACATATCCCACATTTCTGACTGTACGAATTCTGTTTCCATAATTTAATAGTTTTTGTCTTAAAGTTTTTACATGCATATCAAGAGTTCGGGATTCACCTTCGTAGCTTATCCCCCAGACTTTTTCAAGAATTGTCTCACGGTTTAAAACTATTCCCTTGTTTATAAGAAGAAGTGATAGCAGCTCATACTCTTTAAAGGTAAGTTCTACCTGCTCTCCATCAATCAAAACCTCATGCTTTTCATTATTTAAGACAAGTCCATCTAATATAAGCTCATTAACTTTTTCAGGTTCTGTTCTTCTAAGAAGTGCTTTTACTCTGGATATAAGTTCCATTACTGAAAATGGCTTTTTAATATAGTCGTCTGCCCCATTTTCAATTCCCTTAACAAGGTCGAGTTCTGTAGTCTTTGCAGTAACCATAATTATAGGAAGCCTTGCTGTATCAGGATTTTTCCTTAGTTTTCGAACTATTTCATTCCCGTTTTCATCCGGAAGCATAATATCCACAAGACAGAGCCCCGGAATATCTTCCTTTATCTTTTTATAAAAATCCTTTGCACATGAGAATCCAAGCACTGTATGCCCTGCATTCATAAGCGCAAACTCTTCTATTTCACGAATATTATCATCATCTTCAATGATATAAATTAAAGCCATTTTTCACCTACTTTTTCTTTGTCTTCTTTTCCTTTTTTGATTTATCTTTAATTTTATCATCTTCTTTCTTGAGAGGATATTTCTTTTTAAGTTCTTTGTACTCTTCTTTAAATTCAGTTCTTCTTTCTTCAGGCATATCATCAAGAAGCTCGTGTGTTTCATATCCGTTTTCATTTATTGTCATAAGCTCTGCTGCAATGTTTGAGCAATGGTCTGAAACTCGCTCAAGATTAATTAGTAGATCTTCAAGAATGATTCCCATTACTATGGAACATTTTCCCTTCTGCATTCGCTTTATGTGATGTGCTTTGATCTTGGTTGTAAGATTATCTATTACTTCCTCAAGTGGCTCTATATGTTTTGCTTCCTGTATATCTCCCCTGATAAAAACATTTGTTGTATTTCCAACAATGTCTCCAATGGCAGTACACAGTACGTTCATTTCCCTCTTTGCAGCAGGTGAGAAAGAGTATCCTTTTTCATTCATCTCTTTTAATGACTCTACTATATTCATTGCATGATCTGAAATTCTTTCAAAGTCACTTATACTATGAAGCATTTGAGTAAGCGACTGATTATCTCCATTTGAAAGATTTTTTCCGGAGAGCTTTACAAGATACGAGCCAAGAACATCTTCATAATCATCGATTTCATCTTCGAGTCTTATTACTTCTGAAACTTTATTGGCATCAAATTCACCAATTGTCTCTGTTGCAAGTATTATTGACCTTTTTGTCTTCTCTGCCATTTCAAATATTTTCTGCTTACAGATTTCTACGGCAAAAGCTGGGCTCTCAAGAAATCTCTCATCGAGCATAACTGCCTTTCCCTTTTTCTCAACATTTAGTTCCTCTGATGCCTTACCCGAAATAGTAACCTCTGCAAGTCTTACAAGCTTATCGGCAAATGGATATAGAACTATAGTTGCACATATATTAAAAAGACTGTGAACAACTGCTATTCCAGCAGCATTTGCGGAATCTTTCAAAAATGCAAAATTGACAAACATATTAATGCTATAAAAAACCACCATAAAAATTGCAGTTCCTATAAGATTAAAATAAAGATGTATCATTGCTGCCCGCTTTGCATTTTTATTTGCACCAACAGATGAAATAATTGACGTTACACAGGTTCCAATATTTTGTCCCATGATTATTGGAATTGCCACATTATATCCTACCGCTCCAGTTGAACAAAGCGCCTGAAGAATACCAACTGATGCTGATGAACTTTGAATGATTGCTGTTAAAAGTGCACCTATCACCATTCCAAGAATCGGATTACTAAAGGCTGTCATCATCTGTGTAAAGGAAGAGTTATCTGCAAGTCCTGACACTGAAGAGCTCATTGTCTCCATTCCAAACATCAGTATTGCGAATCCAAGAAGAATGCCTCCGATATCTTTTTTCTTATCTTCGTTTTTGCTTGCCATTACAAGGACTATTCCAATTGCTGCAAGAACCGGAGAAAAAGATGATGGTTTTAAAAGTCTGATCCATACGGTATCTCCCTGAATACCTGTAAGTGAAAGCATCCAGGATGTAATAGTTGTTCCTATGTTGGCACCCATTATAATACCAACAGCCTGTGTAAGTTTCATGATTCCTGAGTTTACAAAACCTACAACCATTACAGTTGTTGCCGATGAGGACTGTATGACTGCCGTAACACCGGCTCCAAGAAGAACTGCATATAGTCTTCTTGAAGTAAGCTTTTCAAGAATTCCTTCGAGTCTGCTTCCTGCCATTTTTGAAAGACCATTTCCCATATTGTTCATTCCATACAGGAAAAGTGCCAATCCTCCAATCATATTTAATATATCAAATATATCCATTCCTACCTCTTTTCACTATCCCTTGTTTCCAGCTCTTTTAGCAGATAAAAGAGTTTTAGGGATATTCATTGTCTCTGTTTATAAATCCCTTTTTCTCAATTTAAATACTAATGAAATGAGGTAAAAACTATAGGCATGGTTATGTAAAATCTATGTAAAATTCCAATTTAGCATTTTTATCTATAACGTAAAAAACCTTTCCTTGAAGGCAACCAGCCTGTAGGAAAGGTTTTAATTTCTAATTATTTTGTTACTATTACTTCACCCTTTGCATCAACATCATCCATAATAATTTCATCTACTTCAGGAACTTTAATTGTTCCACATTTTGGATTCTTGATACTGATAACAGGAGCCGTAAGTGTAGCCTCAACCTCTGACTTTTCAAAGGCAAGATCTGTATCTACCATTTCGCAGTTTATGAGTTTTAAGTTCTTGCAATAGCAAAGAGGCTGGGTTCCAATAATCTTGCAGTTCTCAAAGGTTACATTTTCACAGTACCATGCAAGATACTCACCTTTTATTGTGCTGTTTTTTATGACCACATTTTTTGCATGCCAGAAAGCATCCTTTGTATCAAAATTGCAATTTTCAAATACTGAATCTGTGATGTATTGGAATGAATATTTTCCTTTAAGCTTTACATTATCAAAGTGAAGTCTGTCAGATCTCATCATGAAATATTCACTCTCG
>JAILEJ010000411.1 GCA_024688095.1 Butyrivibrio sp. | reverse complement strand
TAGGCAATATGCATTTAGTACAAAACAAAGAATTAAAATGAGATTTATATATAAAGGAGATTGTCATATGAAAAAGCAGGGAGTAAACCCATATTTGCCGGACTGGGAATATGTACCGGATGCTGAGCCACATGTATTTGGAGACAGAGTATATATTTATGGATCACATGACAGATTTGGAGCACCTTTTTTCTGTGTAGATGATTACGTGTGCTGGTCAGCGCCTGTAGATGATCTTACGGACTGGAAGCTTGAAGGTGTTATATTTAAACGTAATCAGGATCCAAGTAATTTTACCGGGCTTAGATGCCTCTTTGCACCTGATATTTGTCAGGGACCTGATGGACGATTCTACCTATATTATGCATATGATTTTCTTGGGCAGATGGGCGTTGCAGTTTGTGATACGCCAGCTGGAAAATTTGAATATCTTGGACATGTAAAATTCCCAGATGGACATTATTGGGGAGGAAAGAGTGGAGAGCCACTTCCATTTGATCCGGCAGTCCTTGTGGATGACGATAACAGAGTCTTTTTATATTCGGGCTTTGCCACAAAAGTTCCTGCAATTGCTTCAAGATTTCATAATCTTACAAATCCGGGCGGTGTTGTACTTGAACTTGAACAGGATATGCTAACCATAAAGGAAGGTCCAAAGCTGATATTTCCGCTTGAAGGATATCCGGAAGAATATAGGGGACATCGCTTCTTTGAAGCAAGTTCAATAAGAAAAATAAATGGAATTTATTATTTTGTATATTCATCAGAAAACAATCACGATTTATGTTATGCAACAAGTGATAAGCCTGATGGTCCGTTTAAATACGGAGGTGTTCTTGTAGATATTGGTGACATAGGAATTGATGGTATCAAAGAAGAGGATCATGCCAGAAACTATCTTGGTAATACACATGGCGGAATTCTTAAGATAAAAGATGACTGGTATATCTTTTATCACAGACAAACAAATAGAAATTCCTACGCGAGACAGGCATGTGCAGAAAAGCTTGTTGTAAATAGTGATGGAAGTCTAAGACAGGCAGAAATCACAAGCTGCGGATTAAATGGCAAGGCTCTTGAGGGAATTGGTAAATATGATGCAAGAATAGCATGTAATATATGGTCTGCAGAAGGAACAGGAAGATATGATGTCTCCGGGGCCAAAAAGAAATATAAGAATCATCCATATTTTAAGAAAAATACAGGTGAGTACCAAAAAGAAATTGGACAGTATATTGCAAATATGCAAAACGGAGCTGTAGCAGGATTTAAATATTTCGATATGACAAATGCAAGGCAGATTGAAATTGAAACCGGTGGGACAGCAGATGGATGCATGATCATTTCAACGGACGAGCATTTTAAATCCGAGCTTGGCAGAATAAATATAAAAGGCGTTGAAAACCAGGTGACCAAAGTAAAGGGAACTATAAAAAAGGTTTCTGGAGAAAGCCCTTTGTATTTTAAATATGAAGGAAAAGGTACAGTAAGTTTTATAAGTTTTGAATTAAGCGGAGGTGAGTCATATTAAAAAGTGGATAAGTTCTCATCCGGGTTCATGGCAGTTTATAAAGTTTAATATATTTGCCAATTTTGCTACGGTTGCAAATTTCGTAAGTATGTGGATCTTTACAACATTTATTTTTAAAGGCTTGTCAGATATACCTTTTAAGTTCTGGCTCTTTGATTACACAACGCCGGAATCACTGATGCTTACAGGATTTATAAGCTTTCTTCTGGCAACGACCATAGGTCAGATTGTGAACTATATAGTTCAGAGGAAAGTAACTTTTAAGAGTAATGCAGATTTTTCAAAATCTATACCAAAATACATAGTAATGGTAATAGCAATAGTAATAATATCTACTGCACTTCCGGGCAAATCACAGGAAATGCTTGCGCATATTGGACTTCCTGAAAGCATATTACCATTTGGTGCAAACCTGATAAATCTTGTTGTTCAGGTTGTAATCAGTTTTACAGCAATGAAATATTTTATTTTACCTGAAGATAAATCTAAAGTTCAGGTAAATGTGGAATAAAAGAAAGGGGAATAGTATGGAAGGTGAAAAAAAGAAAAAATTAAAAATGAGTAACAGGGCATATAAGATCATTACAATACCACTTATTATACTGAGTTTGATATTAGGTCTTGTTATTCCTGCAGTATCATCAAAGATGTCAGATTTTATGAATGACTATCTTGGAAATGGAAAAAAGAAAATTGTCCAAAATAAGGACAATGAATCGTTAGATGCTAATTATTATGATGAGCTTAATGATACAGATGGTCTTACAGAAAAATCTTATGAACTTGCAAATAAGGTACAGGAGGAAGGTACAGTTTTATTAAAGAACAATGGGGTACTTCCACTTGCTGAGGGTTCAAAGGTTACTCCATTTGGATATGGTTTTCTTAATCCGGTATATGGACAGATGACAGCATCAGGCTCTGCAAAATGGGTTATTGATCCGGTAACTCCAGAGGAAGGACTTTCTTCATGTTTTGAAGTATCTGAGGATTCTATAAAGCTTATGAAGAAGGCAGGCGATCCTGAAGGTCTTACAGAGGCAGACGGAACAACAACCGCAGGCGCATCAAACAGCCTTATGGGCGGTGACAGTAAAATTTATGAATATGATTCATCTATTTATGATAATCTTGAAAACGCAGAAGATACAACAGCTGTAGTTGTT
>JAILEJ010000370.1 GCA_024688095.1 Butyrivibrio sp. | reverse complement strand
CATGATACCGGATCAGCAGTTATGAGTGTTCCATGCACTGATGAAAATTGTTTATACATTTCTTCAGGAACCTGGTCACTTATGGGATGTGAATTGCAGACTGCTAATTGTAGTGAAGAAGCAAGAAATGCTAATTTTACTAATGAAGGTGGTTATGAGCACAGATACAGATTCCTCAAAAATATCATGGGTCTGTGGATGATACAGTCAGTTAAGAAGGAATTTGAAAATGGTTTTGATTATGAAGGCCGCTCAGATTCAGATGATTATTCATTTGCAAATTTATGTGATAGGGCAAAGACTGTAGATATAAATTCAACAGTGGATGCAAATGATGGAAGATTTCTTAATCCTAAGTCCATGATAGTTGAAGTACAAAATGCATGTAAAGAGGCTGGAATGCAGGTACCTGCAACGCCTTGGGAGATTGCAAGAGTAATTTATAGAAGCCTTGCATTATGTTATAAAGAGGCAACAGAAGAAATAGAAAAAATTACAGGAAAGCATTTTGACAGTATTAATATTGTTGGTGGTGGATCAAATGCTATATATTTGAATGAACTTACAGCTGCAGAGACTGGAAGAGTAGTAAATGCCGGACCTGGAGAAGCTACAGCAATAGGAAACATTGGAGCTCAAATGATTTCAGATGGAGTATTCTCATCGCTTTCATCATTCAGGCAATCTGTCTTTGACTCCTTTGGCGTTAAACAATATAAATAACAATTTAATTCACAAAACGGACGGTGAACTTTTCTACACTGTGAAAGTGAATTTGAATATTTAAATGCGTTCAGAACACGTTTTCGCTCCTAACTTTGCGGCTAAAGCTTCAAAGCCAGAATTCGCAGGCACAATAAAGTTCTGACGAAAAAGTACCTGCTCACTCTTGAATCATATTCTTACGCAGGCTTCAGTAAATGCATCCTGCTAAATGATATAATTGCAAAATAATAGTTCGGAGTAAGCGAACTAAATTCAAAAAGGATAACTAACAGATAAAAATATATCTGTTAGCTATCCTTTTTTCATTAAGTTCGCGCGCCTCATAAGGGTTCTTCTCTGCATTTTAAAATCCAAATTCACAATCAAGAATTGAGAAGTTCACCTGACTATTTAAAATGAAATTTATATTTAAAAAGTCTATTTTAAGCTATCGGAATTTTAACTTTCTGTGAAAATAAATTGTCATATAAGGTAATATAAAATTATGACTTATTGTGTTCAAAATGGAAATGCGTCTAAGAATCATGTTTTCTGTATGTTATGCCAATTTTTTTTGGTGATATTCTCCACTATGATATTTGATTTATCAGGCGTTTTAGATAGAATAGCCAAAGAAAAAGGCATGTAAAGAGCTAGCCGCTTCGCGGTTATTAGAACTCTTGACATGCCTTTTTCTTTGGCTACAGGGTAATCAACCGCCTGATAAATAAAATATGCTTTCGCAAAAATTATTGTTTCTGACTTTACAAATTATAAAGTGAAATATGACTTAGCAAAGTAAGATGGAACTTATAAAGTCACAATTCCCATAGCCATGATGGTAATAGAAATAGAGATTATGACTTTTTGAGAGGAAATGCAGGCAGTGTAGTCATAAGAAGTAACATATGCAAATGGGAATTATGACCATATAATGTAGGATAATGCTCATAAAGTCACAATTCCTATGGTCATGATGGTAATAGAAATAGAGATTATGACTTTTTGAGAGGAAATGCAGGCACTGTAGTCATAAGAAGTGTAATAGATAAGGAAGAATTATGACCTTACGGAATTGAATGATGCTAATTAAGTCATAAAGCATAAGTGCTTGAGGGTTGTGGAACTTGAAATTATGACTTTATGAGTGTAGATGTGTTGTTGGTGGCCATAAGAAGTAAGTTCTGATAAATCAAATCCTACAGTTGAATAAAAAGGGACATCATAAGATTCATCAAAGAAGAAAATAAAAATTCCAGATACTGTAAAGGATGCCAGCGGAAATGTATACAAGGTCATATCAATTTCAAAGGCAGCATTTAAGGGAAATAATAGTGTGAATAACGTTACTATAGGAAATAATGTTACAAGTAGTATTGGTTCTAAGGCATTTTATAGTTGGTACGACAGAATATGGTTAAGTATTTACGGTTAAAGCAAATCAATTCCTCTAAAGTATAATTTGGAAACCCCAAGTCATACTTTAAAGGGATTTTTCCTTATATGCGAAAGTTTTCAATACATATACCACATTTTATTGTAAAGTTCATTGGAGCTAAAGAAAGCTCTTCAAAGAATCCATTTATGATTGAGTAGAACAATTAGGCATTTTTTTAATATATTGTATATGTTAGTTTTGAATAATTATATTATTATTTTTTGATAAAAACTGTTATACGAATGAAAATGAGTTTGATTTATATTATTATTAAGATATATAGAAAATTTTCTGCGAGAAAACAGTTAAATAAGATAAAATATAGATAAATCTCTTTTTATAGGAAAAACTTTAGAGTATTGAATTTCCGAAATTGCAAAGTAAGAGCGTATTCGGAACTATGAGGGAAGATGAAGAAAAAACACGGATTTATATCATATATATTTATTATATTAGGGGCTATTATGGCCAGTTCTTCGGTTGCGTTGATATTACTGCCAAATGACGCTATTGATTACGGAACAGCCGGTGTTGCAATCATCATAAGCAAACTTACAGGATTAGAATTGTCTCTTTGCGTTATTGTGGTGTTTATTCCTTTTTTGGTCGCAGGCTATGCATTTCTTGGAAAGACTTTTACTGTAAAAGCTGCGATAGGATCTATTACTTATACAATAGGTTTGTCTTTTTTTGAAAATATTTCATTTGAAATTAATACAGAACATTTCTTGGCTGTAGCTTTTGGAGGCGCATTGCTTGGAGCTGGTTTGTCATTGATACTTAGAAGCGGTGGTTGTATAGACGGATCTGAGATACTGGCTAATATCATGGTCAAAAAAATGTCAGATAAGACAGGGCACAATTATAGTATGACTCCGATTTTACTGGTATTTAATGCATTTGTTTATATGACGGTATTTGTTTTAATTGACTCAACAGCTGCGTTGTTAAGTTTACTTGTTTATGTTGTTGCAACGGCTGTCATAGATCACTTTACAGATCACTTTGAATCAATTAAACAAGTTACTATAATTACACAGGATCCCGATGGAATAATAAAAGATATTAAAGAAAAGCTTAATAAGACATGTACAATCATGGATTCCAGAGGGGCCATTGCAGGGGATAACAATACACTTATATGTTACATAAGCTACTTCGAGCTTCCTATAATGAAAGAAATCATAACTGCACACTCCGGAAGCTTCAGCACAGTATCAACAATTGATGAGATATTAAGATAATGGACAGTAAATTAATGATCATTATACAGCAAAGGGAAGAAGCATTATATGCATAGTAAGTAAAATTTGTTAAGCCAAATGTAATTTAGAAGAAAATCAAAGGGAATACAGCCATAATAGAGCTCATTTGCGAATTAAATAGGATTATTAATTGATGGGGGAATGAGCATTTTGTATAATAGAAGTGGTAAGAGTTTTT
>JAILEJ010000359.1 GCA_024688095.1 Butyrivibrio sp. | reverse complement strand
AAGATATGGACAGCGTGGATAGAGCGCATGTCCGATAAAAGATCTGATGAATTCCTGAATGAACATATACTGACAAAGCATCCTGTATGTTTTGCCAGTTTTTCTGATGTAAAGATTTATTTATATAATAGCTTTGCCGGGATGATACCTGTTATTGAGATAGGAAATGACGATGATTTTGAACAAATGATAATTAACGCAGTGTATCGCGGAGATTGGAATGAAAATGTGAAAAAACAGGGAGCGGCTTTTTTGCATGGAAAAGAAAATCGCTTTATTGTATTGTCAAAGAAGACATATAGTAATGTACCTTCCGGTAAAATAGGTCTTACTGATAATGAATGGCGGGAAAAATCCATGATTATAAGAAGGGAACATGAATGTGTTCACTATTATACAAGACGTTTTTATGGTACGGCCAGAAATAATCTTCATGATGAACTTATGGCTGATTTTTTTGGATTATATGAGGCTTTTGGAGAGTACAGAGCAGGTCTGTTTAATCTGCTTATGGGACTTGAAGATAAAGAAAACGGAAGAATTTCGCTTTATACGCAGGATATGCCAGAAAGAGTGAAAGAGAAAATAATTGAATCTGCATATATTTGTTCCGAAAAGCTTGAACAATGGTCTAATAGTGATGTTTTTAAAAATATGACTCATGTGGAGAGGTTAGATCATCTCTGCAGGCTGGGGATAAACGGTATACTCAGGATGCGGGATGTGGATAAATAGTTATTTTACAGACAGATTGTTTTGGTGGAATATAAGAGGAGGATGATTTATGAAGAAGAAAAAAATACTAAAGCTTATATTGACACTTGCTCTTACAGGCAGCATTCTTGGGGGATGTGCAAAAAAGGAATCATCTGATAGTGTTGATAATTTTGCAAATGAAGAAAATACTGAAGCATCTGCAAATAATGAAGTTCAGAAAGAAGACACTTCAGACGCAGCTGTAGAAGATACTACAGAAGTTACAGAAGTTGAAGATGATATAGAAATGGAAGAAGATTCTACAAATGATGCATCAGTTAGTGATTCTAAAGAATCTACAGATGAAAGTGCAGTAGAAAGTTCACAAGAGCCATCAGATGAAGAAAATGAGATTGAGGAGGGGTCTATGGGTGAATTAAATGGGAGTAGTATTTCTGAAATCTCTGCAGATATGGCAATTAAGCTTTTAAAAAGTTCTGATTTAAAAGAAAATGTACTTGTTTCTCCAAGCTCTGTGCTTATGTGTCTTGGGATGACTATGAATGGTGCAGATGGCAGTACTAAATCAGAGATGGAAAGTGTACTTTGCGGTGGAATTTCAACTGATATTTTTAATGCCGAAATGGGAGAAGTAATAACTAAATTAAATAGTGAAGAAGATGTAAAGTGGAATGTAGCAAACAGTATATGGGTAAATAGCCAGGATGATATCATTCAGGATAGTTTTAAAGATATTGTTGTAGAAAATTATAAAGCTGATATTATATCAAGACCTTTTGATACTTCTATTGCAACAGAAGTTAATAATTGGGTTAGAAATAATACAGATGGAATGATTGACAGTATTATGGATGAGACTCCTCAAAATACCATGATGATGCTTATTAATGCAATTGCATTTGATGGTAAATGGGAGGATCCATATACAGATGATGACATATCCTATGAGGAGACGTTCACGGATATAAATGGAAAAGAGAAAAAACCTGCTATGATTCTTGATACAGTTCATAGTTATATAGAATATAACGGTGGAAAGGGCTTTGCAATTGATTATACAGGTGGAAAATATTCGTATGTAGGACTTCTTCCTGAAGAGGGAACAAGCGTAAATGATTATATAGCATCTATGGATGGAAGCAGCTTTGTAAAAGCATATAATGACAGAACTGATGACACAGTTGATATAATGTTTCCTGAATATGATACAGATTACAGTTCATCACTTGATAATGCGCTTAAAAACCTTGGTATAAAGGAAGCTTTTTCTACCGGTGCTGATTTTACAGCCTTTACCGGAGATGAAAATGATTTTTATATTGGCACTGTACTTCATAAAACTCATATAGAAGTAAACAGAGAAGGCACTAAAGCAGCTGCAGCTACGTCAGCAATGGTTCTTACAAGTGCATATAATCCTAATGCTGAAATTAAGCAGGTTTATCTTAACAGACCTTTCGTTTATGCAGTAGTAGAAAAAGAAACTGGAATGCCTGTATTTATGGGGGCTTTAAATACAGTAGAATAATGATACAGAACAAATGTTTTGCAAAAAATCAAAAATAATGCTATCATTATTATTAGAAATAAGCTATTATGATATAGTTTTAAAGTTAGGTCATGAGGAGGTTTTGTGGTGGCAAAAGAAGAAAAAACAACTGAAATAAGCACTACTGACAAGCTTAAGATGTTCAAAGTGTTAAAAGAAAAGGGATTCAGGGTTGAACTTAACAGTGACAGCGTTCCTACTGTCATATGCAAAAGTCCTGAAGAAATCAGAACAGAGCTTACCAAGGTAAGAAAGGTAATTAAAGAATGCCGCTATACCGGAAGTTTTGGAGTAAGAGGACCAAAGAAATCTGATGGGGAAATGGCAGATGAACATAAGTCTTCCGAAGAGGATGAGGCTCTCCAGAATGAAATAGAGCAGGTAGCAGGCTGAGAAAGCAAATATAATGACATTAAAACAATAAACCGTGTAAATGTATTCTATAAAGAATTTGTTTATGCGGTTTTCTTTTTTGTTTATGTTTATTTAATTCCTAGATAATTGATAGCTTTCAGAGGCGATAGTAATATAAAAATGAGATGTTATGAGTACGAAAAAACGATGTAGATTCAGGGAATATTTATAAACTTATGAGGTTACTATGAATACTATTTCAGATTCAATAAGCGCACCAACTGCCAGGGTTTTATTTGTAGATGATGACAGCACAAATCTTATTATAGATAAGCAATACATGAAAAAGAGCAATATACAGGCTGATACTGCAAAAAGCGGCGCTGAATGTATTGAGCTTATGAAAAGTTTTAATGATTATGACATTCTTTTTATGGATCTTATGATGCCTGGAATGAGCGGAATAGAAACGCTAAGAAAACTTATTGACGAAGGGCTTGTTTTAGAGCGTACAGCTAAGATCATTCTAACAGCAAGTGATAATGCTGATATTATAGAAAAGTATCAGGAACTTGGTTTTGATGCATATCTTTTTAAACCATTTGATAAAAGTAAAATGCTGAAGATTCTTACAGATTATATTCCCTCTGAAAAAATTGAAAAAGCTCCTTCAGGAAATTCTGATACAGTGTCATCATCAGGATTGTCAAATTATGAGTTTAAAGAAGATGAACTTGTTAATGAAAAAGAAGGGCTTTCATTTAATGATGGCGATGAAGAAATGTATGAAACGATGAGAGGTTCTTTTATAGATTTTGGATTCGACAAGAAATTCATGGCGGCATTTAAGGAAAATAACTGGGAAGCTTATTGTAATACTGCACATACGCTTAAACTTTTTGCTCTTAAAGTGGGGTCCAAACCCTTATCTGAAGCTGCGGTTAATATAGAAAAAATGATAAATTCCGGTAACACGCAGTGGGCTTTGGATAATCATAGATATTTTATGCGATTACTTTACAGAACAATGAAAATAGTAAATGAAATGGGAACTTAAGTAGACTGGGGTGCTTATATTATGAGTGAAGACAGAAGTCAGCTATCGTTTCATGTTCTTTTGCTGGTTTTATTTACTGCTTTTTGTATATTGCTGGACGTAATTGTCCTATTATCCAATTGGAGCGGATATATTATTTTTGCCGGTACAATTCTTTTAGGAATTAGCTGGTTTATTCATTTTGCACGTCTTTGGGATGAGAGCAAAAGATTATATTTTCTTGTGTTTTGTATTCTTGTAGAGATAGGTCTTTATGCAACTCATGGAGTTGCAATTACAGATATACCAATGATT
>JAILEJ010000353.1 GCA_024688095.1 Butyrivibrio sp. | reverse complement strand
AACGGAGTTTCTTACAACTCTTATGTAATAAGTGATGATAAAACAGTTCTTCTTGATACAGTTGATCATTCTGTATCAAAGAACTTTATTGAAAATCTTAAATATACACTCGATGGAAAAAAGCTTGATTATATAGTTATTAACCACATGGAACCTGATCACTGCGCAACTCTTGATACAGTTCTTTCTATGTATCCTGATGCTCAGATATATGGAAGTATGCAGGTTTCAAAAATGATCACACAGTTTTATGGTATTGACGTATCAGATCGTTTTACTGCTGTAAAAGAGAATGACACCTTAAATACAGGAAAACATACTCTTAAATTTGTTATGGCACCCATGGTTCACTGGCCAGAAGTAATGGTAACTTATGATGAATATGATAAATACCTTTATTCTGCTGATGCCTTTGGTATATTTGGGGCTATGTGCGGAAATATTTTTGCAGAGGATACAGGAATCTGGAACTGTAATCTGTCTGAAGCCAGAAGATATTACACAAACATCGTTGGAAAGTACGGTATGAATGTACAGACTCTTCTTAAAAAAGCTTCTGCACTAGATATTAAAGCAATCTGTCCATTACATGGTCCAATAATCAGAGAAAATCTCGATTACTATTTTGATCTGTATAATAAATGGAGTACATACACACCAGAGGATGACAGCATTGTAATAGCTTATGCTTCTATTTATGGCGGAACAGAAAATGCTGCTGCAATACTTGCCACAAAGCTTGCAGAAAAAGGAGCAAAAAACATTCGCATGTATGATGTTTCCAAAACACATGTATCCTATCTCATTGCTGAAGGCTTTAGAGCTTCAAAGCTTGTATTTGCGGCTCCCACACTTGATACAGGTCTTTTCCCGGCAATGGAAATGCTGCTTTTGGAATTAAAGCATAAAAATCTTTCAAACAGAACTGTTGCATTTATTGAAAATGGTACATGGGCACCAATGGCTGCAAAGCATATGTCTGCAATCGTCTCAGAAATGAAGAATATGACCATTATTCCTGAAACTGTATCTATCAAATCAGCTCTTTCAGAAACTGATATTGAAAAACTTGATGCACTTGCAGCTGCACTTGTGTAATTAAAAATGACAAAAAATCTCAGGAAGCAATCTGAAGATACATATTGCTTTCTGAGTACTTTACAAATAGGAAATATATATGAGCGAACTTATAGATCTTAAACACTCCGACAAGCAGATTAAAGCAATACTTGTCGGAGTTAATACTGAATATGAGGATGAAAAATTTGACCGCCTTATGCATGAATTAAAAGAGCTTGCAAAGGCATGTGAATTAAAACCGGTTTTTACCCTCACCCAAAAGCTTCCCCATGCAGAAACAGGGACTTATGTTGGAAGTGGAAAACTCGAAGAAATAAAAAACGGAATCGAAATGTATGATGCAGATATTGTAATCGTAAATGATACCCTTACACCAATGCAGATTAGAAATCTTGAAAAATTTTTTGACGCTGAGGTAATAGACCGTACAGGGCTTATCCTTCAGATATTCGCATCACGTGCAAAGACAAGGGAAGCAAGACTTCAGGTAGAATCTGCCCAGCTTCAGTATATGCTCCCAAGACTTGCCCATATGCGTAATAACTTAAGCCGTCAGGGTGGAGGAAGCGGACGCCTTAGTAACAAAGGTTCAGGTGAAAAAAAGCTTGAACTTGACAGACGTCGTATCGAACACCGAATCAGTGAACTTAGAAAAGAGCTAAAATCCATAGAAAACGAAAGAAATACCCAGAGAAGCAAACGAATGTACAGTGGCATCCCTAAGGTATCACTTGTTGGCTACACAAATGCAGGCAAATCTACCATGATGAACACTCTTCTTAAATTATATGGTGGCAAGGAAGCTGACGAAAAAATGGTATTTGAAAAGGATATGCTGTTTGCTACACTTGATACAACAATAAGAAGCATTGAGCCTGATGGCCATCATCCTTTTTTGCTTGCAGATACAGTAGGATTTATAGATGATCTTCCTCACTCTCTGGTAAAAGCATTCAGATCAACACTTGAAGAAGTAAAATACTCTGATCTCCTGCTTGAAATAATTGATTTTTCTGATCCTGATTTTGAAAATCATATTTCAGTTACATCCAAAACGCTTCAGGAAATTGGTGCCGGAGAAATACCGATTATTTATGTATTCAACAAATCTGATAAGGTAAATGAGGATTCTGAAAATATTAACAGATCTTCTGTGCAGATTCCTTATGTAAGAGATGACAGAATTTATATGTCAGCCAAAAAAGAAATTGGAATTTCAGAACTTGT
>JAILEJ010000301.1 GCA_024688095.1 Butyrivibrio sp. | reverse complement strand
ATTACTATGTCGCTACCGATGATGGCGTCTATGCTTGTTCAGGCACTTTATAATATTGTAGACAGTATTTTTGTGGCACAGATAAATGAAAATGCACTTACAGCAGTAACACTGGCATTTCCAATGCAGAATCTGATCATTGCACTTGCTTCCGGAACGGGAGTTGGTGTGAATTCAATTCTTTCAAGAGCACTTGGAGAAAAAAAGTATGATAAATCAGATGCTGCAGCAAACAGTGCAGTGTTACTTTCTTTTGTAAATTACATAATATTTCTTGTAATAGGAATATTATTATCAAAGAGTTTTATTAAATCACAGACAAGCGTTCCAGAAATAATTGAATATGGTGAAACATATCTTGGAATTGTTTCTACTTTATCAATAGGTGTGTTTTTTCAGGTAACCTTTGAGAGGCTTCTCCAGTCAACAGGGCGTACTTTTTACAGTATGATATCTCAGATGACAGGTGCGATAATCAATATAATAATGGATCCGATTCTAATTTTTGGATTATTAGGGTTCCCAAAACTTGGAGTTGCCGGAGCTGCTTATGCGACTATATTTGGACAGGTTATTGCATCTTTACTTGGACTATACATGAACGTGAAATTTAATAAGGACATTAATCTATCATTCAAACTGGTATTTAAGCCACAGTTTGAAGTTATAAAAGAAATCTATGTGGTTGGAATACCTTCAGTACTTATGATGTCAATCGGATCAATAATGACATATGCCATGAATAAGATTCTTATAGGATTTTCTACTACAGCAACAGCTGTATTTGGCGTATACTTTAAGCTTCAAAGTTTCTTCTTTATGCCAATCTTTGGCCTTAATAATGGAGTTATTCCTGTTATTGCATATAATTATGGGGCAAGAAAAAGAGACAGGATAAAAGAGGCACTGAATTTCGCATTTATGCTTGCACTTTCAATAATGATAGTTGGTATGCTTATATTTGAACTTGTTCCAGGAGTTCTATTGAGATTGTTCAATGCATCAGAAGATATGATTGTTATAGGTGAACCGGCACTTCGAATTATTGCAATTCATTTTCCGCTTGCAGCACTTAGTATTGTAATGGGTTCAGTATTCCAGGCATTTGCAAAGAGTATATATTCATTGATAGTTTCTGTTGCAAGACAGCTTGCAGTACTTATTCCTGTAGCATGGCTGCTTTCACTTTCAGGTAATTTAAACCTTGTATGGCTGTCATTTCCGATAGCAGAGGTTGTTTCTCTGACAGTTTCATTTATTTTTTATAAAAAAGTTCACAAAGAAATAGTAGATACTTTATAAAATATAACAAAATTCAATTGAATAGAATTTCACAGTGTGATATATTTTTAGATGCAGGGTTCTCAAATTCTGCATCTAAAATTTTATATGTGATATAAATTCAAGGAGGTAATACATGAAGGACTATTTACAGATTGAAAAAGTCATCGGAAGAGAAATCATTGATTCAAGAGGTAACCCAACAGTTGAGGCTGAGGTACATCTTGCTGATGGTACTGTAGGATTTGGTGCTTCACCAAGTGGTGCATCAACAGGTCAGTTCGAAGCTCATGAGCTTAGAGACGGTGACAAGTCTAAATTTGGTGGAAAGGGTGTATCAAAGGCAGTTGAGAATATCAATACAACAATCAATGATATTCTTGTTGGTATGGATGCTTCTGATATCTATGCTATCGATGCAGCTATGATTAAGGCTGACGGAACACCAAACAAGAAGAATCTTGGTGCTAACGCTATTCTTGCAGTTTCAATTGCTTGCTGCAAGGCTGCTGCTGCTTCACTTGATATTCCTCTATATAGATTCTTTGGTGGAGTTAACGGAACAAAGCTTCCACTTCCAATGATGAACATCCTCAATGGTGGTGCTCATGCTACTAACTCAGTAGATACACAGGAATTCATGATCATGCCAGCAGGTGCATCTTCATTCAGAGAAGGTCTTCAGTGGTGTACAGAAGTATTCCATGCACTTCAGGCTCTTCTTAAGAAGGAAGGCAACACAACAGCTGTAGGTGATGAAGGTGGTTTCGCTCCTAACCTTGACAGTGATGAAGATACAATCGAGCATATTCTTCAGGCTATTAAGGATGCTGGTTATGAGCCAGGAAAAGATTTCGTTATCGCTATGGACGCTGCTTCATCAGAATGGAAGAGCGATAAGGGTGTTGGATTCTATCATCAGCCAAAGTCAGGAAAAGACTTTACATCAGACGAGCTTATTGCTCACTGGAAGAGCCTTGTTGAGAAGTATCCTATCTACTCAATCGAAGATGGTCTTGATGAAGAAGACTGGGAAGGCTGGAAGAAGATGACAGCTGAAATCGGTGATAAGGTACAGCTCGTTGGTGATGATTTATTCGTTACTAATACAGAGAGACTTAAGAAGGGTATCGAGCTTGGTGCTGGTAACTCTATTCTTATCAAGGTTAACCAGATTGGTTCTATTTCTGAGACACTTGATGCTATCAAGATGGCACACAAGGCTCACTATACAGCAATCGTATCACACAGATCAGGTGAGACAGAAGATACAACAATCGCTGATCTTGCTGTAGCTCTTAACGCTGGACAGATTAAGACAGGTGCTCCTTCAAGATCTGAGCGTGTAGCTAAGTACAACCAGCTTCTTAGAATTGAAGAGGCTCTTGGAGCTTCAGCTGAGTTCCCAGGAAAGGCTGCTTTCAATATTAAGAAATAATTTTATATAATTAAGATTATTAAAATCGGATGGAATTTATTCCATCCGATTTTTTTGATTCCTAGAAAGGAGTGACAAAAAGTCATAGATTATTGATTTTTATTGGAAAATCAATGAAGTAATTATTTTTGATCAGTAGTTTGATTTTTTCGAAATTCTCTTGGAGAAATATGATATCTTTCTTTAAACACTCTGTTAAAGGTTCTTTGTGATTCAAAGCCTGCATTTAAATAGGCATCTGTAATTGAATCATCTGTATATTGAAGTATTTTTACTGCTTGTTCCAATCTTATTTCATTCAGGTATGAATTAAAATTAGTATGGAAAGTCCCGGAAAAAACTCTTGACAAAGTATATGGGCTTATATATAGAGCTTTTGCAACAGAAGTTAGAGATATATCTTCTATATAATGAGCTGAAATGTAAGAAACAGTTCTGAAAATAATATCGTCACTGCTAAAGTTTGATCTGTCCACCATGTTATACAAAGGAAAGCATCTGGACATAATAATCTGAACAAATGCCTGATTTAGCATATTTGATTCTGGCTTTGTCTGATTAGAAATAAATGCTGAATCTGAAGAATGATCCTTTGCGAAATTTTGGAGTAAACTTGCCACAGAATACTCTACATCAGGATGCAGCTTTTTTGCTTCAATTACTGGTGTTTCAGGACATAAATTTTGAATTGTATCAGAATATATGCCACATAAAGCTGGATCAACAAGAATATATACAGCTCTGCAAGGATTTGAGTCAAAAACCTGGTAATGATGTATTAGTCCAGGAAATATAGTTGCAAAATCACCCTTATTCATATGATACAGGTTTTGACCGATGCCTACCTCCAGTGTACCTGCAGTTACATAAACCATCTCTAAGGCTTTGTGCAAATGAGGACTCACATGTGTGGATGTTTTATAAAATATTTCTAAATTGGCTGATATTTCTTCGTAAACAGGTCTCATCAAAAAACTCCAGAACTCGCATAAAAACAGGTGATAGTACAATGCAATAAAAAAATAAAAAAATTATAAAGCAAATTTTGGCTACTATTAATCATCTTTTGACAAGTATTTTATACTAATGCGAGATAGAATGCAATTGTAAAGAAAAAGAAGAAAGAAATATCCGAAAGTAAGTCGGATTCAGAGTTTGAAAGGAGAAAAAATATGTTTAAGAATATTAAGAACTTTTTTGTAGAAGCATGGTCAGAATATGTAGATCTTATGGCAAAGTCACAGGGATATCGTTTCTACTAATAATATAAAAAACAATGGATTAAACCAGATATAAGTAGCGGCAGCTACATTTTTAAAAGAAAAAACGAATAATTACACAGATAAAATTTAAGGGCATTACACATATGTGTGATGCTCTTTTTTCATAGGAATGTTATAATAAAAATCGTATTTGAAAATGAAAAGGGGAATGATATGAATATACATTTATGTAAAGGCGAGGAAACAGTAGAAGAAGCACTTAAATTTATAAATGAAAATGATCCTGAGAACAGGAAGTTTACATTAGATAAAGAAAAAGACAGGTGCATGATAGGAGATGAAAGGTTTGTATCAGCACCTGTCCTTATAAATTATAAAAATAATTATTGGGCATTACGAATTGTGGAATAAAAACAAAACGTAATTAATGAATTTATATTACTGAGGCATTGCATCGTTTAGTACAGCTTGTAATGTCTCGCCTGATTTTTTGAGGGCTGCTTCTTCATAAACGTCAAGTTTTATTGGAACCAGACTTTCTACACCATTAGCACCAACTATAGCCGGCATACTTAAAGATATGCCATCTATTCCAAATTCTCCATGAAGGGCACTGGATACAGGGAGAATGGATTTTTCATCTCGTATTATTGCTTCGCATATTCTTCTTACTGACATTGCAATTCCATAATAGGTTGCGTGTTTTTTCTCTATTATTTCATAAGCGCTGTTTTTTACCTGATCTGCAATTTTTTCCATAGATTCCTGATGAGCATAATGGCCTCTCATTTCGCAGAAAGTATTAATTGGAATACCAGATACATTTGCGCTACTCCATGCAGCTATTTCACTGTCACCATGCTCACCAATTATAAATGCGTGAACGCTTCGACTGTCAACACTAAGATGCTCACCGAGAAGGTATTTAAATCTTGCTGTATCAAGAACAGTACCTGAACCAAACACTCTTCCTTCAGGGAGGCCGGACATACGCTGAGCTGCAGTAGTAAGTACGTCAACCGGGTTTGCAACTATCAGAAGAATTCCACCCACGTTTCGTTTCTTGATTTCGGGCATTATAGAACCGAATATTCCTATATTTTTCTTAACAAGATCCAGTCTTGTTTCCCCAGGTTTCTGAGCTGCTCCGGCAGAAATTATGATTATAGCTGCATCAACGATGTCATCATAATCACCTGCATATATTTTCATTGGTTTTGCGAAAGGCAGTCCATGACTTATATCGAGAGCTTCACCTTCAGCTTTATTCTTGTCTGCATCTATCAGAACCATTTCTGAAAACAAACCGCTCTGCATCAGTGCAAAAGAAGAGGCACTTCCAACAAAACCACAACCAATCATAGCAACTTTTCTAAGATTAACAGTAGACATAATATACCTTCCTTTCCACAAAAAAGAGATTTTGTATTAATTATTTTATCAAAATTACAAAAATAAAAAAATAACTTTTTGAATATAAAAGAAATATTTTATAGAAATATAATATAATAAAATCTGCTATAGTAGTATTGGGGAAATAGTTTTTTGCAGAATAAATATATCTTACAAAAGCCCAAGAGATTACATATATTAATTATTTCTAAAACGGTATTTAATTTATTGACTACCAGGGATACACAATATAAAATTAAAAAGTATGATAAAAAATTATCAGACTTTTAGGAAATAAATTCATAAAACAAAAAATAAGGAGGCACAAAATGATTAGAGTAGGAATTTTAGGATATGGAAATCTTGCAAAGGGTGTAGAAAGCGCAATCCAGCAGAATCCAGATATGGAGCTTGTTGCTGTTTTTTCAAGAAGAGATCCAAAGACATTAACAGTTAAAGATGAAAATGCGAAGGTTTGTAATATTTCTGAACTTTTGGACTGGAAAGATAAGATAGATGTACTTGTACTTGGTGGTGGAAGTGCTACAGATCTTCCAGAACAGACTCCAAAATATGCAGAGTATTTTAATGTTGTTGACAGTTTTGATACACATGCAAGAATACCGGAACACTTCGCGAATGTTGATGCGTCAGCAAAGAAAGGTGGTAAGGTAGGCATTATTTCAATTGGATGGGATCCAGGTATGTTTTCACTTCTTCGTATGGTATCAGATGCAGTTCTTCCTGAAGGAAAGCATTATACATTCTGGGGAAAGGGTGTAAGCCAGGGACATTCAGATGCAATCCGTAGAATTAAGGGTGTTAAGGATGCAAGACAGTATACTATTCCTGTAGATGAAACTGTTAATAAGGTTAGAAAAGGTGAAAAAGAAGACTTTACAGCAAGACAGATGCATACAAGAGAATGTTTTGTAGTAGCTGAAGATGGAGCAGATAAGGCATATATTGAGGAACAGATTAAAACTATGCCTAACTATTTTGCTGATTATGATACCACTGTTCATTTTATTTCAGAAGAAGAGCTTAAGCGAGATCATAGCGGCCTTCCACATGGTGGATTCGTTATCAGAAGTGGTGTAACAGGATGGGAAAAAGAGAATAAGCATATTATTGAATATAACCTGAAGCTTGATTCTAACCCTGAATTTACAGGATCTGTTTTGGTTGCTTATGCACGTGCTGCATACAGACTCTCAAAAGAAGGTAAAACTGGTGCAATGAGTATTTTTGATATTGCTCCAAAGTATTTAAGCGCAAAGAGTGATGAGGAACTTAGAAGTCATCTTCTTTAATTAATATTTGGACTCGATGTTGATGATGCTGGTTTTTAAATATAAATGAAAGAAGAAAATGTCATGAGGAGAAAATTTTTATCTATTTTTACAGTTGCTGCAATTTCTGTATCACTAATAACAGGATGTGGAAATAGTAGCGAAAGTGTTCAGTCACAAGAGGATAATACAGAAGTTTCTGAAGCAGCAGAGGATTCTGCGACGGAAACTTCACAGGAAGAGGCAGAGGATTCTGCAACGGAAACTTCACAGGAAGAGGCAAAGGATGCTGCATCGGAAACTTCACAGGAAGAGGCAAAGGATGCTGCATCGGAAGCAACACAGGAAGAATCCTCTGAGGAAGTTGCTTCAAGTGATGATGCAGAAACAGGGGCTTCAGAAGATATGGTTATATCGGATGGGGAAATAAGGGTAGGCGCTTTAAAAGGACCTACAACAATGGGACTTGTTAATCTGATGAGTGAAGCTGAAGAGGGGACTTCAGAAGGAACCTATACTTTTACCATGGAGGCTCAGCCGGCTGATATTATGGCATCTATGGTTAGCGGACAGCTGGACATAGCACTTGTTCCGGCTAATATGGCGAGTGTGATGAACAATAAAGTTGAAGGCGGTGTTTCAGTAATTGATATTAATACACTTGGAGTTCTTTATTGTGTAACGGGTGATGATACTATTACATCGGTAAAAGATCTTTCAGGAAAAACTGTTTTATCAACAGGACAGGGTGCAACACCAGAGTATGCGTTAAATTATCTTCTTGAAAAAAATGAAGTTACGGATTGCAATGTTGAATTTAAATCAGAAGCAACTGAAATAGCAGCGCTTTTATCTGAAGATTCATCTCAGATAGCTATTCTTCCACAGCCTTTTGTAACTGTAGCTGAAGCACAAAATGAAGCTTTAAGTACAGCTTTTTCACTTACAGATGAATGGGCAGCAGTTTCTGATGATTCTCAGCTTCTTACAGGAGTAACCGTTGTTTCCAATAGTTTTCTTGAAGAAAACGAGGACCTTGTCGATATGTTTATAGAAGAGCATCAGGAAAGCGTTTCAAAGGCAACAGAGGATATTGAAGCTACAGCTGAACTTGTTGCAAAGTATGGAATAATTGAAAAAGCGCCTGTTGCAGTAAAGGCACTTCCATACTGCAATATTGTATGCATTACTGGAGATGAGATGAAAACATCTCTTTCCGGATATTTAAATGTTTTATATGAACAGGATCCAGCTTCTGTAGGAGGCAGTGTTCCAGAAGATTCTTTTTATTATATTGCGCAGTAATTTAGGTGGAAACATTTTATTACATAATAATATGAAGAAAAAAATAATTATAGTTGTGCTGTGGCTGCTGATATGGCAGCTATTGGCACTACTTATTCATAATCAAATATTGATAGCAGGTCCAATTGAAACCTTCAAAAGTCTTGGCACAATGATTTTTACAGCTGATTTTTGGGGGTCTGTTATATCGACCGGTTTGCGTATTATCTACGGACTTACGCTTGGAACAGCGGCAGGGATACTTATTGCAGTATTGTCTTATAAGGTAGCCATTATCAAAGATTTTATGTCTCCGTTTATTACTGTTATGAAGGCTATACCTGTTGCGAGTTTTGTTATTATTGTACTTATATGGATGGGCAATACAAATTTATCAGTGATAATAAGTATGCTGGTTGTATTTCCGATAATGTATCTTAATACATTAGAAGGACTTTATGATGTGGATAAAAAGCTTCTTGAAATGGCAGATGTGTATAATATGAGCCTTTTTAATCAGATAAAATATATATTTTTTCCTGAGATGTATTATTATCTGGTCAGTGGCTTTAGTCTGGCGGTTGGACTTGCCTGGAAAAGCGGTGTTGCAGCAGAAGTAATTGGCCAGCCGCTTGGAACTATTGGAAATGAATTATATAGAGCTAAAATATATCTTGAAACGGCAGATTTATTTGCCTGGACATT
>JAILEJ010000197.1 GCA_024688095.1 Butyrivibrio sp. | reverse complement strand
CCATTTCATGACTAAAAGCCATAAGATCATCCAACTGCTCTGGAGAAATATCTTCCTCATAGTCATCATCCATAAAAGGTGCTCTGCTAATTTCAGAATCATTATCATTTAAAATATCTTCTTTAGATTCTACATTAGAATTTTGAATAACGCTATCAATTTCTTTAATATGTGTTCCAGCTGTTTCATTTTTGTTATCTTCCGAACCTGAATTATCACCTTCTACAAAAGCCAGACTTTCAGTCTGACCGGTTGTTTCAGCTTCAGATGATTGAATTTCAGTCTGACCGGATGTTTCAACTTTAGATGATTGATTTTCATTCGGTCCTGTTGTTTCAGTTTCAGATGCTTGTTCTTTGTCATCAGCCTCATTTACTGGAGGCTTAACGCTGTCTTCTGTAACAATATCAAAATTTATCATATTAAGATCCACATAATTTTCTTCAAACTTCTGTGTCTCTTCAAGATACCTTGCTTCTATATTTACATCCTTGTGAATTACATCAGCTATTACTGCCTTCATTTCATCCTGATTATCTTTCTCATTAAAATAATCTACTCGTTCTTTATTTCCAAGGACTATAAGAAGCTGACCTTCATTTCCAAGACTTATTCTTGCATGCTGTAAAAACTGTCTTTTCATAGGATGTACATTAGCCATAATCTGTTTCCAGTTGTTAACTACATACTCTATTTCTTTTGGAACAGCCATTTCAAGTTTTTTTATCTTTGGCGGTTCTTCTTTTGGGGTAGCCGTTCCAGACGCTGCAGCTACTGCAATGCTACCCGATTTTATTCCCTTTATGACTTCATTTGTCTGTTTATCATGATCCTCAAGAATTCTGATTCTGTCTTTTAATGCACTATCATCATTATCCATCTGAGGAATACAGAGTCTTATAAGTGTCATCTCTATAAGTACTCTTTTTTGAGGAGAGAACTTTATCTGAGATGAAAGATCTGAAAAAATGCTGATGTATCTCATTATTGTATCGATATTTGCTGACTGTGCCTGACTTTTCATCTCCTTTAAATTCTCAGTTGAAATATCCACAACATCTTCCATCTGATCTGAAGACATAACCAGCATCATATTTCTAAGATACCATACAAAATCACTTACAAACTGTGTAAGCTCTCTTCCCTGTATAACTATATCTGATAAAAGAGTAAGTACTCCTGATACATTCTGTTCTATTAAATATGAAAAAAGTTTTCCAAATACTTCTGTATCAACGGCTCCAAGTACGCTTAACACCTTATCATAAGTAAGCTCTTGTCCATAATTAAATGCAATACACTGATCCAAAAGACTCAGTGAATCTCTCATTGATCCATCAGCTGCTTTTGCTATGTATCTAAGCGCACGTTCTTCTACTGCAACGCCTTCACTCTTTGTTACCTCTGTAAGTCTGTCTTCAATTATCTGTGCTGTTATCCTGTGAAAATCATATCTCTGACATCTTGAAAGTATTGTAATAGGTATCTTTTGTACTTCTGTTGTTGCAAGGATAAAAATAACATATGAAGGCGGCTCCTCAAGAGTTTTGAGCAGCGCATTAAATGCTCCTGTTGAGAGCATGTGAACCTCATCGATTATATATACCTTGTATTTACCTCTTGTCGGAGAATATGAGACTTCGTCAACAATTTCTCTGATATTATCAACACCATTATTAGAAGCAGCATCAATCTCGATAACATTCATACTTGCTCCTGAAGCAATAGCTTTGCAGGTCTCGCATTCCCCACATGGGCTTCCATCAACCGGATGCTCACAGTTTACTGCTTTTGCAAAAATCTTTGCAACAGAAGTCTTACCTGTTCCGCGTGTACCGCAGAACAGGTAAGCATGTCCAATTCTATCTGATTTGATCTGGTTCTTAAGTGTTGTAACTATATGATCCTGGCCTTTGACATCTTCAAAAACCGGTGGCCTGAATTTTCTGTAAAGTGCTACATAAGACATTAAAAATCAGTTCCCTCTCCACAACTTTTTTCTAAAATAAGCTCTTTTCCCTGAAAAATTAATCTCCAAAGGAAATTCCGAGCATCTTAGCCTCTTTGATAATGCTTGCATCCGGAGATACAGTTTTGAGCTTGCCCGCGATTTCTTTAAGTGGTGTCTTGACTATCTCTCGGTTCTTGTATGCAACCATATATCCGAAGTGGCCTTTTATAATAAGCTGACCAGCTTCTGCGCCAAGTCTGCTTGCAAAAACTCTGTCGTATGGATCCGGTGCTCCACCTCTTTGCATGTGTCCCGGAACCGTAACTCTTACTTCTCTTCCTGTCTTCTTCTGAATCTGATCGGCCAGTTCGTAGGATACAGACGGGAATGTGTAATTCTGAAGTTTTTCTTTATATTCTTTCTTTGAAAGCTTTGCATCTTCTTTAGAGATAGCACCCTCTGCCACAGCAAGAATAGTAAATCTGCAGCCACGCTTTTCTCTGACTTCGATAGCATCTATAACTTTCTTGATATCATATGGAATCTCAGGAATAAGGATGATATCTGCACCGCCTGCAATACCTGCATTAAGTGTAAGCCATCCAACCTTGTGACCCATAACTTCTACTATAAATACTCTGCCATGTGAATCAGCAGTTGTATGAATGTAATCAATCGATGTTGTTGCAACATCTACAGCACTCTGGAAACCAAAGGTCATATCTGTTCCCCAAAGATCATTATCAATTGTCTTTGGAAGAGATACTATATTCAGACCTTCTTCGCTAAGAAGATTGGCAGTTTTCTGAGAGCCATTTCCGCCAAGAACTACAAGGCAGTCAAGCTGCAGCTTATAGTAGGTCTGTTTCATAGCTTCAACTTTATCAATTCCATCTTCATCCGGTTCTCTGATGGTTTTAAAAGGCACTCTTGAACTACCAAGAATAGTACCTCCTCTTGTTAAAATCCCCGAAAAATCAGCTCCTGTAAGCATACGGAAATTACTATAAATCAGTCCCTTATATCCATTAAGGAATCCATAGAATTCATACTGCTCCCCAGAATTGATCAGACATTTTACAACGCCTCTCATTGCGGCATTAAGTGCCTGACAGTCACCTCCGCTTGTTAACATTCCGATTCTTTTCACTTAAAGACCTCCTTTTGAGAACAAAAACGGTACTCTGTTTCGTTGATACACTATGTTTTTATTACTTTGCTCCAGACACTGACACTGATCTGAAACCTTTTATTCCATGTTAAATCTTTTCTAACACCATAATATATTATAAAATAAAATATCTTCATAAACAATTACAAAACCTAAAATATGAATATCCGAAATATAAATTAATTTTAAACCTTATAATAAGTATTTATTGACTATAGCACTCTCAAAAAGTATAATAATAAAGCGCTTTAACACCAGTAATTAACTGTTAATTAAAGCGCTTTTAGATTTATCCGGAGAGTTGTCCGAGTGGTTTAAGGTGCGGCTCTCGAAAAGCCGTGTGCCCATAAAGCACCGGGGGTTCGAATCCCCTGCTCTCCGCTTGCCATCCATATTCTGGATGGCTTTTTTATTTAATTTATCATTCCGTCCTGCTTAAGCATATTTTTCATTACGTTTATATCAGCTGAAACATTCATCTCTGTATCATCCATCATTTCTGTGTATAGATTATTTAATGCTTCGTTCAGCATATGTACTGCTTCTTCGATTTCTTCTCTTATCTTAACCGAATTGGAAACGTCATAATGCTTGTGATACATTTCTGTATATGTTCCAAGCAGATTTAAAAGCTCAGGAATATAGTAGTTATTTATCTTTCTTATCTTGCCGTATGATGATGGTTTCTTTTTTAATGCACCATAAAGCTGACCAAGTGTCTTTGTTATCTTATCAAGTTCATCAGTAATTTCTCTATCCGGAAGGTCATTATTATAGATTTCAATTTTCTTTATAAAATCCATTCCTTCGCTATAAAGTTCCATTGCACGCTGCATATCTGGATCTTCATAAACTTCTTCTTTTGTATTAAGCTCCACATACTCTGCTTCTATGGCGTTATCTGTAAGAAATATTTTTTCTCCATCTTCTGAAAAAAACTTATCCATAAGAAGTCCTTTAGATCTCATAAGTTCAAGATTTGCCCGTACTTTATTTATTTTCTGTCCGGAAGTCTTTGCAAGCCATTCAATAGAAAAACTCTTTGCATCACCTATTATTCCAGCATATTGAAGATAGGTATTTATAAGTTTATTATTTAATCTTTTCTCTCCTATTTTAGAAAATATATTTGAACTCTTTCCATTAATAAATCTAAACATCATAAACACCAGAATAAATGGCATAATGCTTACTGCACTTCCGCCAAGTATGATAATAGCTATGAAAATCAGCCAGCCATTTTTTGATATTGTTTTAAAAAGCTGATCAAGAAATCCACTATCCTTAGTCATAAGCGACCTTAAATTATATTTATTTTGAAGAAAAGGTGTGTCCGGAAGCTGCATTGACAGCTGATCATAATCCGAAAACTGTTTTACATCCAATTCTTTTAATCTGTTATTATTATCATTCATACTATTTTCCCTGCGCATAAAAATGCCTGATCTCCTAAAACCTTATATTTTAATTCCAGATTTTCCCACCAAAAAAGCATCATAATGTAATCGTATTATCTACTTTCACATTATAATGCTTTTTCTAATTATATATACCATATAAACAGCGATTTAGACTACTTATTTTCGCCTTATTAAGCAAAAAACTTAAATTGCTGCTTCTTCCTGTTCTTCCTCAGCAAGTGCATGTTCAAGCTGCTGCTTCTGAATTGTTTCAAAAGCTGAATACATAGGCTCGATATCCTTGTTATGGAACTTTCTGTCCACATAATTCTTTGTAATGGCTTTTACTGTTCCGCTAAGTGAAATAACACCAATAAGGTTAGGAATTGCCATAAGCCCATTGAAAGTATCTGAAAGGTCCCAAGCAAGTTCAAGATTCATTGTAGCGCCTATAACAATAAATACTACGAACACAATTTTATAAGCCATTGTAGCCTTTGTTCCAAAAAGATATTCAAATGCTTTTGTTCCATAGATGCTCCATCCAAGAGTTGTTGAAAAAGCAAAGAACAAAATTGCAATTGCAATAAATGCACCACCAAAAGGTCCGAATACTGTAGCAAATGATTCTGAAACAAGAGCTGTTTTCTCCGCCTGTGAAATCATCTCTCCTGTTGAAAGATCCATAACTCCACTTGTAAGAACTGCAAGTGCTGTAAGTGTACAAACAACGATTGTATCTGCAAATACTTCAAATATTCCCCACATACCCTGCTGTACAGGTTCTTTTACATTAGATGCTGAGTGTACCATAACAGATGAACCAAGTCCTGCTTCGTTCGAGAATACACCTCTCTTCATACCCCATGTAACGGCTGACTTTACACCAGAACCTACAATACCACCGCCAACAGCTTTAAGGCCAAATGCACCTTTAAATACTGCTGCAAACGCAGGAATGATCATTTCATAATTAAAGATAACAATTACAAGAGCTCCAACAACATATACAACTGCCATAAATGGAACAAGCTTTTCTGTTACTGCTGCAATTCTCTTGATTCCTCCAACTACTACAAGTCCTGCAAGTATCATAAGTAATATACCTGTAATTACCATTGGAATTCCAAATACTGTATTCATATTAACAGCAATAGAATTTATCTGACTCATATTTCCTATACCAAAGGATGCCAGTATACAAAATGTAGCGAAGAGTGTAGCAAGTACTTTTCCTATATTTCTGCAGCCTTTTTTACTTCCAAGGCCGTCTCTTAAATAGTACATTGCACCACCTGACCACTCACCATCCTTGTTCTTTATTCTATAGAAGATACCAAGAACATTTTCAGAATAGTTGGTCATCATTCCAAAGAATGCTGTAATCCACATCCAGAAAATAGAACCGGGGCCACCTGTTGCAAGCGCTGCTGCAACACCTGCAATATTACCTGTACCAATTGTTGCCGCAAGTGCTGTACAAAGACTCTGGAACTGGCTTATCTGTCTGTCTTCCTTCGAGGTATGTGCAGTTACCTTTTTATTGGTAAAAATACCTCCAAGAGTATGCTTCATCCAATATCCAAAATGACTAAGCTGAAACCATTTTGTAAGAAACGTCATAAGTATTCCTGTTCCTACAAGAAGTACCAGCATTGGAATCCCCCACACAAATCCATTGACTGCAGAATTTACATTTGCAATGATCTCTAACATAAAAACTCCCTCCAAATTTTGGTAAAAAAAGTGGTGCACCTTCGTTGAGAAAGGTGCACCTTCGCAATATCTCTGAAAATATGTTACCACATTAAAGTTATAAAGCGCAATATTAATTTATCGCTTTTATTTCGTTTTTTATACTGCTTCAACATTTCTTGTTGCTATGACATCCACTCCGGTACCTGCCACATTACTTACAATGATATCTCCTATCTTCACAGGAGCATCTATTCTTGCTGCATTTATTTCCTTCATGCATTCTGTAATCTTGTCCTTTGGAATATTAGATGCAGTTTTTACCGAGATTCTTGGCTTATCACCTCCAAAAATTACAACAGTGGACGTGACTGTTCTTTCCGGATGCGTCACTTCATTTCTTGCATATTTATCACCGATGGCACAGGTATTTCCTGTTACACTTTTTACTTCACCATCTTCCATTTCAACGGTAAGCTGGCAGCCCATAGGACAGCCAATACAAGTAAGTTCTCTTTTTTCCATAACTTACGCCTCCTGTCCAATTTTTACTGTTATAGTCTTTATATCTCCCTTTTCCTGAAGCTTCTTTTTCTGAAGAATTATCTGCTCCATTTCTCCGGGTGCCATAATACGCTTCTTATTGTGCATTACTCTTTCATCATCAAAATACACGTCTACATAGGAATTCTTAAATACCGCTCC
>JAILEJ010000173.1 GCA_024688095.1 Butyrivibrio sp. | reverse complement strand
TTGGATAACCAGGATACAATTACATCTGATTCATCATCCCCTGCCTGTAATACTACAAGCGAGGAATCCGGCTCCTGCTCTTCAACTTCCTCAGAAGATAATTCCACATAAGAACAATCAAAATAACCCTTGGATTCATGTCCTGATACATGAACTTCAATAGCTAATGTATTCTCTCCATCAATTAATGAGCTAAGATCTGTAACGCAAAAAACCTGTTTTCTTTTTCCTTCGCCATTATAAGCACAGCCATAATCAAGAAAATTTTTATAGCCTCCATCCGGAACATTTCCTGCAAAAATAACATTGCCATTTAGATAAACAATTATTGCATCCGCATAGCTCATACAACAGTTTATTCTGTTTACTTCTATCCTATCATCATCATATTCAAATGTTGTTCGAATAAACATAGTCGGGCAATCATCATCTGAGCCGTTGTTTTCCCAATTGAATGGACCTGTTCCATGTGACCATCCACTATCATCGTAATCATTATATGTCCATATCTTACCAATACCCGGATCCTCTCCAACAGGCAAGTATGTCCATTCAGTATCTGACCCAATGACATTCTCTGTTGTATAGAGATTATCCATACCAAGAATTAACCCTATATTTATACCAAAAACATTTACTATTATAATTAAAAAAGCAAATAAAAACAGAATTATTAACAATAATGAAGTTATTATTTTAATAGTTGTATTTTTTATCAATGGCTAACCCTCTGATTTATGATAATAAACGCCTGTTTAATCAAAAAAATCTTCCACATAAGAATCATAATTATTTATAAGTTTCTTTTCCGCTATAGCAACCCATCCTGCAGCTCCAACGTAAAATGGATATGTCCTGTCATTCTGATATGCATTTTCAAAAGAATCGATATATGCTCTGGCACGCTCAATATCTCCAACCTCCAGTGCCGCTACTGCAATCATTGGATAGTCGAATGTTCCTGATTTATCAGTAACATCTGTCCAGGAATATTTTTCACAAAACTTATCATATAAATTTTTCTTTTTTTCATCTGACAGCCCAAGATCATAAATGACAGCATATAACTGAGCTATTCCACATGGATACAGCCTGGTATCATCAAATTCCATCGTTTCCCCGGAAGAAGCAAAAATGCCTGTCTTAAAACTATTATCTTCTTCATTGTAAAATTCTTCTATTATTCTGCTATAACTTGTTTCAGAAAGTGTTTTGGCTTTTATTCCATAGCTTTTATCTGGAAAAGTCTCCGAAATTAATTTCAAAGCATAATAAACCTCAACATTATCCATGAAATAAATATCATCACTATCAATCTTTGTAACCGTAAGTCCATTTTTCATAAGACTTTCCAAATAATTAACAGATATTTCAACAGCCTGTTCATAATTACTGATATCGCTTACAGTACCTCCTGCGTTACAGTACTCACATAAAAGCATAAGGTACTCTGCAAGATATGAATCTGTTGAATCATATTTACCTGTAGAAATAAGCGTTTCCTCATCTGAATTGTATCTGTAATTAGTAACAAGACCATTTGTCTCTATAACCTTTGAAGTATGCCAGTTTAGATACGCCGATACCTTAGGTATATAGTAATCATCTAATAAAAGAGCACGTGCAGCACGGCAGCTAAAATACGGATTTACATCAAGAGATCCTCCTTCTGTCATGGCATTTATATATATAGCCCCACTTTCAGCCTGATTATCAGCTATCCACCTTAGTTCATAATAAAAATATGGAGAATACATATATACCAATTCAAGGTTCTCATATGCACTTGTTTTTTCATTTTCAAATTCGGCATTTAAAGTGTCTGCAGCAATTTGAACATTCTCATCGATTTTTGTTTCCATATCTTCCTTTATCAGAGTATTTTCTGCTTTGAGCTTATATATATTTACCAAAGCTACAACGAGAATAATTACTAATACTACCCACAAAAATATCGATCTTACCTTTATTTTTTCTCTGCCCATTCTTCTATTATCTTTCTTATTTGCTTACTTGCTGTTCCATCACCATATGGATTTTTGGCTTTACTCATGCTGCTATAGATATCACTGTCAACAAGAAGTTCTCTGCAGCTGGTATATATACTTTCCTCTGAGGTTCCTACCAGTTTAAGTGTACCTGCTTCTACACCCTCCGGACGTTCTGTGGTATCTCTCATAACAAGAACCGGTTTTCCAAGTGCCGGGGCTTCCTCCTGAATGCCACCACTGTCTGTAAGTATCAGATAACTTGCCTTTAGAAAATTATGGAATATTTCTACTGATAAAGGCTCAATAAGTTTTATTCTGTCACATCCTTCAAGCTCTTCATTCGCAATGCTTCTTACAAGAGGATTAAGATGAACCGGATATACAGCTTTCACATCATCAAATTCTTCTACAATACGTCTGATTGCTCTGAACATTTCATGCATTGGATCTCCCAGGTTCTCTCTTCTGTGAGCTGTTATTACCAGGAGTCTGCTTCCCTTTGCCCAGTCAATTATTGGATGTGAAAAATTTTCCTTTACTGTTGTATGCAGAGCATCAATACCAGTATTTCCAGTTACAAATATTTTACTTTCATCTTTTCCCTCAGATAAAAGATTCTGCTTTGCTTTAACAGTTGGAGAAAAATGAAGTTCTGCCAAAATACCTATTCCCTGACGGTTAAATTCTTCAGGGTATGGTGAATACAAATTGTTAGTCCTAAGTCCTGCCTCTACATGGCCTATGGGAATCTGCTGATAAAAAGCCGCCATAGCAGATGTATAAGCCGTCGTTGTATCTCCATGGACAAGAATAAGATCTGGTTTTTCTCTTTTTAATATGTCTCTCATCCCCAGCAAAACTTTAGTGGTGATATCATACAAATCCTGACCGCTCTTCATTATTGCAAGATTTTCATCCGGCTCTATTTTAAAAATATCCAGAACCTGCTGAAGCATTTCTTTATGCTGACCTGTAACGCATACATAAGTTTCAAGCTTTTCACTTTTCTGTAATTCAAGTACAAGAGGACACATTTTTATTGCCTCAGGTCTTGTGCCAAAAACCACCATGATCTTCTTTTTATCCATATAATTTTCCCTCTCACATTTTCTACTTACTCAGTTGCAAATTCCTTATCCAAAAATTTCAGTCGTCTTTCAATTGTATCTTCCAATTGATTTACTGCAATTTCGTATGAAGTAATATGTGTTCTTCTTACTGAATCTGAGTTTGTAAGCATATCTATATAAAAAGAATATCCCCAGACGCCAAAATTTCTGTCTATTGCATCCCCAAGTGTATTCTGATACTCTTCCAAATGTTGCGCTATATTCTCATCTGACAAGGTACTCTGTCTGAGTTCTGTATACCTTTTTCTAACTTTATCCATAAAATACGGATCCTGTACAAGTCTGTCAAACCAGGCATTTTCAGCCAGAAATAGTTCCGAGATATCTGACCTGAACCATTGATAATTATCAAAGCCATTATTAAAATCCCAAATTGCAAGAAGCATCTGACCATTTAATTCAGCATATACATATGTGGAAAGATTTCCGGCATCATGGTTCATTGCAAATTCGTTCAGTATATAATAATCAACAAAATTATTTACATCTATATAATTACGGTAATCTCCGCTTTTAATATAATTATCAGAATATAATGCTTTCTCAAAGTTACTTATTCTGTTTTCTACCCACTTCTGCTCACTATCAGTAACCTTTGCCGGAGATGGATATGTCAGGTATAACTCATTTACGGTTTTACCTGCAATGGTTCCAAAATTATCAAGTGCATCAAGCTCTGTTCCTACACGATCTCTCTTAACTATAAATGAAGTTGCCCCTGAAAGAAGTCCAAATTTACTTAGTCTAAGTCTACATGTTCCATTTGAAATAGGTTCTATGGCCAGATATACTCCCTGATACTTTCCATCAATAAAGAGCTCACAATATCTGCTGTCTGATGACCAGGCAAGTATTTCCTTTCCAAGATCATACATTAGTTTATTTCTCATAAGTGTCTTATCAAGATATGGCCCATTCAGCACCCAACTGGAATCTTCTCCCATTCCCATAAATGGCACATTGATTTCCTTATCAGAATCTATATTCTTTATAAAATTAATTCTGTATTGTTTTTTATCAAACTGTGAATAGGAAGAAGCTCCTCTATAATTTATAAGGCATGAATATTCTTCATCTGGAATATTCGAAATTAAATTAAATTCTTCATTTCCTTCATTATTTGTAATCTGCATATAAACAGGGACTTTAGAATTTTTGACTATCTCCTGATCATTTGTATTTATATATATGATTGGAAGATTTGTTTCAAAAACGCTAAGTCCTTTAGTTTTAAGGTAATCTGTATCAGGCTTTATAAAATGTTCTACTTCCGTTGTCTCCTCGATTATCACCTCATCCTGCTTATAATAATTTCCAACGACTACCGAAGCCATCACAATTGCTGACAATATAAAAGCAATCAATTTATATTTCATATTCATCCTCACAAGTAATCGCAATAATCATCGTGATATACTATCCTGCTGTTCAACCTGATTAAATCTATGAACACCCTCTATTTTTAAAAGTCGTTCTCCAACATCTATCATGTGCTTCTCATTAGCTTTATCAAGAAGTCTTTCACTAACCGTAAATATCATTTCGCAATTAGTATCTGTCATATTCTTCATTGTTAAATGGGCTTTATTACCAAAATGGTCGTCAATAACTGCCAGTACTTCGTTCTGTACATTTGGATCACTTTGTATAACAAGTAACATCTTTCCATTTTCTGCCGTACTTCTTGTAAGAAAATAAAATAGCATAACAAAAATACTGCCTACTGCAACCAGGGCATATTGAGATACCCCGCAACCTATTCCTGCGGCTATACACCAGAAAATGAAAGTAGCATCTTTAACATCTTTTACAGCAGTCCTGAAACGGATAATACTCAAAGCACCTACCATACCAAGTGAAAGAGCTACATTATTACTTATGACACTCATGATCATGGTAGTAACAAGAATAATAGCCCCCAATGATACACAAAAGTTTTTACTAAATGATGCTCCGGTATATGTTATTTTGTATGTAAACATAATCAGAAAAGCTATTAAAATCGATACCACATTGTTCATTACAATTGTGGCCATAGATAAAGAATCACCACTTATAAGATTTTCAACTATAAACTCTCTCATGCTTTTTCCCCTTAATCATTATAATCTTGACATTGAATACTTACTGTTAGCTGTCATCATCATATTTATATCTCTTACCGCTCTTTCTATTGGCTCAATCAGAAAGTCATTGTACTTTATTTCAAGTACAACTCTGTCACCGCACCCTACTGGCAAAAAAGATAAATCATCAGACAAAATTCCAATTGAAGATGTTGCTTTTTTGACATTGTAGTCAAACGTTATTCTTGTATTACTTACAGGATATGTAAATGCCACACGTTCATATTCTATTATTACCTTTGGCCGGTATATTCCCGATATCATTTTTTGATGCAGGAATATTGCAAGCTCATCATCTCTTTCAGATAAAAAGTTATAATTTCCATTTTCCATCATTACTACTTCATCTCTTGAAATAGTAATGACCTTTTTCACACCATCCGACCCACTTTTACACTTATACTCCAGCTTTGCTGTCTCTGAAGAAGTATCATATATTCTGATTCTTATCTTCCTCTTTTCCAGAACTCCATCCAGATTGTCCTGTAAATCTCTGTCAAACATGGAATCATAATATTGCGATCTTATACGATATATCCCGTTTTCTCCGGAATTTTCATCTTTATGAAGAAACTGTTCAAGATACCTTCTAAGCTTTAAGGCCTGTTCAAGAGATAAAACATATTTTATTTCTTTTCTTAAAGATGTATTCAAATTTTTCTCCTTTTCCTGTCTATTAATTCCTGAACTTTATCAGGATATCTTTTTGAAAATATTGTTTGTTTATAGCTTATTATTAATTGTAATATCAGACCTCCAAATAATAAAATCATCCAATGCTCAGGTATATAATTTTTTAATAATAAAGCACCTTCAACGGCTGTTATAATGCAAATCGTCTCAACAGGAAATGTTGCAATAAGCAATATAATTATGACGCTTATTAAAATTGTCAAAATTATAGCCAATATAACATTATTAAAATGAGTATAAGTATATAAAAATACTTCTGCCCCTATAAGACCGCAGCATACAATTGTCGCAGAAAGATATGGCCTGCTATATGTGATCATTGCTGCAAATATTCCAATTACCACAAAAAAAACAACAACCTTTCCCCACTCATTATCTGAAAAAATATTTATTATAACTTCTGATAAATACATAAAAACTACAGCAGAGCTAACAAGTCTGAAACTTATAATACCAAGCAGACATAATAATCCTGCAACAGCAATAACAATATATGGAAACACAAGGTCAATTTCTCTCATGTTACCTATTATTCCAGTCATAAACGCAAAATTAGACAATTGATCAACTATAAATTCTTTCATAACGCACCACCTATATAATTAAGTGAATTTGTATAAGCTTCGCTTCCTGCATTACCTGCTTCCTGCGCCCAGATAATTTCCTCTATTCCATAAACTCTTATTATTTTTTGTAATGATGACACAGTCAGATCATCATCTCTGGCTATATTAGATACATATACTTTTTTGTAATAATCAGCCAGATATGGCGCTATCATTTTCCCGGAACTGTCACATATTATAAGTACGCCATCCTTTTGCGCCTTACTGTTTCCAGTTATTACAGCATGATAAAAATTTCCTCCGACAAATGCTACTTTTCCAGGAGATGAGCTAAGCACAGCAGGTCTTTCATAATAACCGTCTTTTTCGCTAAGACGTTCAGAATATTCATTTCCTTTATATTTGTATATATACATTGGATCTTCATCAATATTCCTGGCAGAAAGATATACGCTGTCTGATATTTTTTTCTCGTCATAGTACTCTCCTAATAAAGATATACAATCTCCTACATATTTATTAAAAAGAGTTACTTCATAATCATCTGTATTATGTGGCTCCATTCCTATCTTTTCGGCAATATACTGTCCTGCACACACTCCACCATAAGCAGTGATCGTATCTTCCGTTCTGTAAAAAACAAATTCGTCTGTAAGTTTGTCATACTGCTCTCTTAGATCAATCACATTCACATGCTTTCCTGCAGTACTATTAACTTTATTTATATAGTTATCATATTTTTCCTTATCTTCTTCATACCCTGCTTCATAAATAACTCTTTTGGGCATTGGAACAAAATATACTTCTGCCTTATTATCAGTAGCTTTTTTTAATCTTCTGCAAAGATTAGAAATATGAGAATAGCTGATATCTTTATCATCAAAAAAAGTAACTACTCTGTCCTCATAACAGACAAGCTCATTATTGCTGTATAAAATATTATTTGACGGCTTCATCCCATATAAAAGACCATAGTTATTATACGTATCTATTACTTCATCCTCAGGTTCTATGTTCTCCTGCCTTGAGAGCTTTACCAGTGCATCCAGTCCTATAACAAAGCAGGTACCTAATATTATTGCAAAAATGCTTAATAATATTTTCTTCATTCCTCTTTTTCCTCTGCACGAATACTAACCTTTACATCTGGTAATATTTCAGAAATTTCTTTTATACCCGGCTGAGTTGATAAATGCTCAGGTATAGATAATTCCTTTAAATTATCACATTCCATAAAACAGCTAATTCCAACTATTCTTACTGAATCCGGAATATATAATGTCTCCAGACTTTTTGCTCCATGAAAACAATGATTACCTATTACTTCAAGACATGAATCTTCCGGAATAGTAACTGATTTTAAATTTGTGCAATTTTGAAAAGCTGCACCTTTTAACTCGGTCAAAGTCTTTGGAAATGTTATTTCTACAAGTCCCACATCTCCTTCAAATGCAGAAGTACCAATGGATTTAACTTTCGTACTACTCAAATCCCCTATATCTGTAAGCTTATAGCAATCTCCAAATGCAAAATCTTTTATTTCTTCTATTGTTGTCGGTATTTCTACCTTTTTTAAATTTTCACAGTTATAAAAAAGAGATTTTGAAATTAATGTTGCACCATAAGGTACCTGGGCATAACTGATAGTACTGTTTTTTCTAAATCCCTTTTTACTGACATTTTCATAATCCTCAACAGAATTAAATCTGAGTTCTCCACTTTCCCTTATGTTCTGTAGGAATTTAAAATCTGTAGTTTCTATAACTTCTTTTGATTTTTTTATTCTTCCACCATGTTCGCAGCCAACATAACCATAGACAGTATTATTGCCTTTAAACACCACATGGTCTCTTGCTATAACTGATGAGATTTTACCCTTTTGTCCTACTACAGCACCTTCTTCAAAATATATACTTCCCTGACAAAATATATTACCAAGAACCAGCGCATTCTTATCCAGTCTTATATCATCCTCAGCAAAAATGTTTCCTATTACAACTGCATTTTCACATATTCTTACACCTTTATGAGATCTAATGTGCCCACATATAACTATATCTTCATTAAGAGTAACGTTTCTCCATGATAAAACTGTATATCTTATTACTCCGTCTTCATCTATTCTTTCTTTGCTGATATATCTTATATTTCTCTCTTTTTCGTCAAATGGAGACATATAATAAATTGGATCGTCTGCTTCTCTAATACTCTTTTTAAGATTATCCGGCCTTTGTCCTATATTGATGATTGGAGAATATAATCTTTGAAATGTACAATCATATCCAACGCACATTTGCGTAGCTGCACTTGCATTTATCCCAAGATCGCAGTGATCATAAATTGAAAGACTACTTCCTGCATCAGCCCACCTGTCAACCGTCACATTATTTCCAAGTATCAGATTATTTTTGCAATAAATAGCTCTCAGTTCGGTTTTATCATTACTAATAATTCCATCCTTTCCGCAATATATCTCCTTTTCAAATTCAGATATATTCTTATCAGGATTTATATTATTAAAAGTAAGAACCATTTTTGTTACAATTCCTGTTTCTGATTTGAGTTTTTCATCATCAACATACTCTTCTTCACGTGATAATTTAATTATATTGTCTTTAGCCTCTGGCAATCTCTTTTCAACCATTGCAGCAAAGCTTTTGGAAAAATATCTGGGATCCCTTACATAGTTCTGATTTATAAACAGAACCTTGCTCTGCCTTTTCTTGTAATAAACAAAGGCAACAATAAAAGGCAGCGAATATAAAAGTAGAAAACATATCAAAATGATATACAGGTAAACCATTTTTTAGCTCTCCTTATTTTGTTCTTCTTTTTCTAACTGCTTTTTTTCGTTTTCTCTCTCTTCCTGACTTGTACCTTCAGCAAATACAACCTTCTTTTCTGCAAATCTTACTGTTTTGGCCCATTTAACCTTTCTCTTTGTAACAACATCTGCTATTGCATCAAAAAATCCTAGAGAAATGTGCCACATATAAAAATAAAAATTAAACAAAAGAAGTGGTAATAAAAATGCCTCGCCCCAAATACCATCAAGTACAAGCGCACTTCCTATCTGAAAAAATGGAGCAAAATTTCCAAAGGAGTTGTAAACTCCAATGAATATTAAAACCCACCATCCTTCAAAAATCTTCATCTCTCCAAGGAAAAACAGCATTACAGAAATTATCTGTGCCATAAGGAAAAAAGCAGGTATCGCATATACAAACAAAAGCATGATTCCGTCAACCTTTTCCTTGAAATTCATATATGGCGAAACAAGCACTCTAAAAAGATATCTGAATAAAACCTGATTATGACCTCTTGCCCATCTTCTTATCTGTCTTCCTCTTACAGTCCACGTTTCCGGAGATTCTTCATAACATTCAGCCGTATTGGCATATATAACCTTCCATCCATTTGTAAAAAATCTGTATGTAAGCTCGGTATCTTCCGCAAGAACCAGTGGATTGAATCCTCCCATTTCAAGCATTAAATCTTTTCTAAAACCGCCTACAGTTCCGCCATACTGAGGAACTGTTTTTAAATTGTACCTTGCCTGCTGGTCAACCTGATATCCGCCTGAACGTTCCATATTTATCAGTCTGGTCAATATATTTTTATTTGTATTGTATGGGATAACTCTTCCCATTACTGCCCCTACCTCAGGATCCTCAAAAGCTATTGCAAGCTCTCTCAACATATTCTTCGCAGGTCTGTAATCCGCATCAAATACTATTATTATTTCTCCTGTAGCAATCTTCATAGCATCATTAAGTCCTACAGGTTTTCCTCTATCAGGGCATCTACGATGAATCGGTCTTATAAATTCATACTTCCTGTGATATTCATCAAGCATCTCTTCTGTTTTATCAGTTGAGTTATCATCTATTGGAATTATTTCCAATAAATCCTTGTCATAATCACATTGAAGCAGAGAGTCCAATACATTATTAAGTACGGCCTCCTCATTATGCATCGGTATAAGAACAGTGATAGATTTCATCTGACTTGATTTGATATCGTTATAATACAGCCTTTGTTTTCCGGTCATTCTAAGTACAGCAAATAAATAATGCCTGACCGTATATACAAGGATCATCACAATTACAAAGAGCACATACGCTTTAAAAAAGATTATGACCACTCCCATAAGTCTCTCTCCTGTGTTGAATCAAAAATCTTAATCATGTGGTTAATAAATGCTGCATATATCATTACAAAATATACAAAATCCAGAATTGGTCCTATTGTAAAATACATAAGTGATACATATAGAATTGAATACTTTGTCAGAATATATAAAAACAAAATATATCTTGTCATTCCAAAAACAATAGAATATATAAGCACTGCAAGTGAAGCCATTATTTTAGCAAGATAATTCCTGTTACCTACAAATGCGGTGCACAATCCCATAAGAAGCAAAAAGATTGTTATTATTCCTGCTTCCTGCTGCATATATAGTTTTGAATATGTAACTGCTTTAACCGGGAAATCATAAGTTGCAAATAAAAAGTACAGGCTGTTAACAAGATGTATTGTTCCATTTAAAAAGAAATATATTGTAAGTGGTGATCCCTTCCAGATTTTTTTCATAGAAATAAGCATTATTAATACACTGACAACGATGTTGCCATATATCTGATATTTAGAAGGATAGAAAACCGGTAAATCGATATAATATAATTTAGAAATAATAGAAAAATCCGTTACATCGATATTAAATGGTAATCCTGGAAATATATCCGCAAGGATTTTTATTCCAAGATTACACACAAATCTCGATGCATCGTCCATAAATATAAAACAAATCAGTAAAATGGGCGCAGTAAATAATAAGGTGAATACAAACACCTTCCATAGATCAACTTTCAAATGTCTGTAATAACGGGCATAGAAGATCTTTCTCTTTTTTTTCATTTTTTTACCCTCATAAAAAAACAAAAAATTAGTGTATTACTTTACTAACATCACATCTGTTAACACCATAAGTGCTAACTCCATAATTCTTGCCGCTTGATGTGTACTGCCACATCATATATTTACCTGTATAAGTACATCTGCTGTTATACTGAGCTACCCATACATTATATTTGAAATTTTTCATATTAAGATTAGTATTAAGCCAGTTAGTAGAAGCGTATACTCCTGATGGAATACCCGCATTTTTTAGTCTCTTACAAAATGCATTTACAGCTGCTGTTCGTTCTGAAACTGTCAGATTATCAGCTCTTCCAGTTCTTGAAGTTGTACTGTATTCAGAATCAATAAAAGCAGGTAATTTTTTCTGATTCTTATAATATTTCTTTACAAAGTCAGCTTCTTCTTTAGCTTCTTTCACTGTTGTAGCCTGTGAATAAAAATAAACTGAATATGGTATTTTGTACTGTACACATTTTTTCTGATTTTCAAGAAATTTTGCATCAAGAACAATTTTTCCTGTACCATATCCCCTATATCCAAGCCTTAAAATAACAGCATCCGCTTTCTTTTTTAATTTCTTCCAGTTTGTTACTGTGTTATGCTGAGAAATATCTACAACAACATCTATTTTAGATGAGTTGTATTTCGCCTTCTTTGCTTCAACTGTTGTAGCCGGAACAATTCCAAAACTTGCAATATTTGTGTATAAAAGAATTACAAATAAAGCAAATGCTACAGTTTTAATAATCCCTTTTTTCATTTTTCCTCCATTAAAACAAGAATGATATTTATAATAATTATTGGTATCGAAAATCAAAAATTTATTTTCAATGTCAATATTATTATCTGGCTAAAATCTCCTTCATAAAGCTGATACTTTCATTTCTGGCTCTGTCACTATCTGCACCGTCAAAACCATGTCCAGCTCCTTCAATTACGATATATTTGCAATCAGGATACAAATTCTTTGCCTTCTCAGAATATGATATAGGAACTACAGGATCCTTATCCCCATGAATAATTAGTACAGGCTTTGAAAAATTATCCATTCCTTCATATATATCTATTTCCATCGCTGTCTTATTATAAATTGCTCCTATTTTCATACCAAATACTTCACTATCAACAGGCACGCCGTCAGGACATCTTTTTCTTGCCCCTTCTGGTATAACAAAGGCTGGATACCATAATATAAGACCTTTTATTTTATCTTCTATCTCCCTCGCTGTAAGGGTTGATACAAAGCCTCCCTGGCTTTCTCCCATGAGAAAGATGTTGTCCTTATCAATTCCATCAAGTGTAAGTGCATAATCAAATACAGCCTTTAGGTCATCCCTTTCTGATAGAACTGTCATTTCCTCCATTTTTCCATCACTGTTACTATCAGGACCACCTCCGCAAAAATCAAAAAACATACAGGCAATACCTGCGTTCATAATATCTTTTCCATGATGCCAGAGAAATCTGTAGTTTCCTCCAAATCCATGAGAAAAAATAACCAGTGGATGCTTCTCATTACCTGCAGGCAAATATATACACCCTCTTATATTCTGACCATTTTCCTTAGTTACTGTATATTCCTGAATCATATATAATCTCCTAATCCCACTATTATGAGTAAAATTCTTTTTAATGTTTCTATTTATAATACAATAATCAATATTATCAAAAATCAATCTGTTAATCATTGTAATTCTGTAATTTAATCCACTTATTTATTATTGTTTATATTATTATATATTAATTTTATGAATATTAAGTTAACTTTCATATTTTTTTTAAAAAAGGTATCTACTATATTTAGTAAATACCTTTAAAAACCTCTAATATGAAAATAAAATATTTTTCATCAAAACAAACATAAATGATTAAAAATCACATCCCTGTAATTTCACCTATAAGCTTTCTGTACCAGACTATTCCTTTCCAGTTTCCAAATTTATATCCTATATTGGTAAAGTGTCCTACCTTTTCAAAGCCAAGGCCTTCATGGAAAGCTATACTGTCATAATTATCATCCGTAATTACTCCGTACATATATTTATACCCCATATCTTTTAACTGTCTCTCAAGTTCTTCGTATAGGATTTTTCCAATGCCTGAATGTTTAGGCGTCTCTGATGAAAGATATATTGTCGACTCTACAGAAAATCTGTATGCATCATGGTGTCTTATCTGTCCGGCATATGCCATTCCTATAACATTACCATTGTCATCGCAGGCAACAATATAAGGGTATTTTTCAAGAGTCTCTTCAATACTTTTGGCATATTCCTCCACTGATGGATTTTTTTCAGTAAAAGTTACATATGTATTTTCAGCATAATATCCGTATATGTCATGTATTGCCTTTGCATCCTCAGTCGTTGCTGTTCGTAATTTAATATCCATTTTTATATAATCCACCTTATTGTCAGTATTATGATATCAAATTGAATTATAGTATTTTGCAACGCTTTTTCCAATGGAAAATTTTATCTGACATGAAAGTCTCTTTCATCCTCCACAACAGGAATGTCCTTACTGTCAATTCTATCAATATTTATATATGATCCCTGATTTATCATTGTCAGTAACCTATTGATAGAATCCTGCGTTCCCTGGGCCTCCATCGAAACTGAACCGTCCCACTCATTTGAGACATATCCGGTAATCCCAAGTCCCTGCGCAGCATATCTTGCCCTGTATCTAAAGCCAACACCCTGTACCTGTCCGGTAAAGACAAAATGCTTTCTTATCACTTATAATTCCTCCATCAATAACAGCTTTAAATATACTGGATTATTTTCTGCTATTATTCTATCACAGATTTGCGATAAGATTTACCATCTCGATAGCTCCAAGTGCACAATCATATCCTTTATTACCTGCTTTTGTACCAGCTCTTTCTATAGCCTGCTCAATATTTTCTGTTGTCACAATGCCAAACATTACCGGCACACCTGAATTTAATCCAACCTGAGCAACTCCCTTTGAAACTTCATTACATACATAATCATAATGTGATGTTGAACCTCTTATAACAGCGCCAACCGCAATAACTGCATCATACTTTCCGCTTTCTGCCATCTTCTGAGCTATAAGTGGAATTTCAAAAGCACCTGGAACCCATGCTGTACTTATGTTGCTATCTTCTACTCCATGTCTTACAAGTCCGTCAACCGCACCGCCTACAAGCTTATTAACTATAAACTCGTTAAATCTTGATGCCACGATTCCAACCTTCATATCCTTTTTAGCAACTAATTTTCCTTCAAGTAAATTCATTTTTCATTCCTCTTTTCTTTATTAATATTTTTTGTAATTATCTTGTTACTCGTTTTGTTGTCGGGCGCATAAATATATGTCCCATTTTCTGCTCTTTAGTAAGCATATAAAACTCATCATATTCCTGTGCTTCTATTTCAATCGGAACACGTTCCTTGATGTTAAGTCCAAGTCCATCAAGTCCATATACTTTGCTTGGATTATTAGTAAGAAGTCTAAGCTCTTTTACTCCCAGGTCTCTTAAAATCTGTGCTCCAAGCCAGTACTCTCTAAGATCAGGTGCAAAGCCAAGTTTTACATTTGCTTCAACAGTATCAAATCCCTGTTCTTGAAGCTCATACGCCTTAAGCTTATTTATAAGGCCTATTCCTCTTCCTTCCTGTCTCATATAAAGAAGTATTCCTCTTCCTTCATCATTTATCTGCTTTAAAGCTGCCGAAAGCTGTTTGCCACAGTCACATCTAAGTGAGCCAAATACATCTCCTGTCAGGCATTCAGAATGAACTCTGCAAAGTACATCCTTTCCATCTCCGATATCTCCTTTTACCAAAGCCACATGATGTTCTCCAGTAATATCACTGACATATCCATAAGCCTTGAAAATTCCATATTCTGTTGGAAGATTAACTGCAGCCTCTCTTATTACATGCTTTTCATGAACTCGTATATAATCCTGAAGGTCTTTAATTGTGATGAAAGTAATATTATGATCCTCAGCAAGCTTTCTTAAATCAGTTGTTCTCATCATATGTCCGTCATCCTGCATTATTTCGCAGCATAGTCCACATTCTTTTAATCCGGCAAGTCTCATAAGATCAACCGTTGCCTCTGTATGCCCATTTCTTACAAGAACTCCGCCCTTAACAGCTACAAGTGGAAACATATGGCCCGGTCGCCTGAAATCCCTTGGGCCTGCCCCCTCCTCAACGCATTTCATTGCTGTAACAGATCTTTCATATGCTGAAATACCTGTTGTAGTATCAACATGATCAATTGAAACTGTAAAAGCTGTACAGTGATTATCTGTATTTTCTGTAACCATCATAGGAATCTGCAGATTATCAGCAATTTCCTTACTCATTGGCATGCAGATAAGCCCTTTTCCAACGCTTGCCATAAAGTTAATGTTTTCTCCCGTTGCATGCTCTGCAGCGCAGATGAAGTCACCCTCATTCTCTCTATCAGGGTCATCTACAACAAGCACTATTTTTCCTTCTCTTAAATCTTCCAATGCCTTTTCTATACTCATATCATTCATCTTCAATTCCTCCTTTTTTATTTCTGAAAAAAATTATATGAATCCAAATTTTTCGAGATATTCCATAGAAATATTGCTATCATCTTTTTTCTTCTGAATCTGGTTGCCATAATCCTTTGACGCCGAAAGTCCCAATAATTTCTCTACATATTTAGCAACTACATCATTTTCAAGATTAACCTTATCATTTACTTTCTTAGAAAGAAGTGTTGTCTCTTCTCCGGTATGTGGTATTATCGATACCTTAAAGCAGTTGCTGTCAACATATGCAACTGTAAGACTGATTCCATCTATACATATTGAACCTTTTTCAACAATGAGATTCAAAATACTGCAATCCGCCTCTATTTTGACCCAAACAGCATTTCCTTCTTTTTTTAATTCTGAAATTGTTCCAGTCCCGTCTATATGACCACTTACAATATGTCCGCCAAATCTTCCATCGGCTGCCATTGCCCGTTCCAGATTTACAAAATCTCCACTTTGAAGGCTTCCCAGGTTCGTTCTTCGAAAAGTTTCTGCCATAACATCTGCAGTAAATGCACCATTTGACATAGAAGTCACCGTAAGACAGACACCATTAACTGCTATGCTGTCTCCAGTCTTTGTCCCCTCCAAAACTCTGGAAGCCTGTATCCTTATACTTCCAGATACACCGGCAATGCTTATATTCTGCACCTTGCCCTTTTCCTCTATTATGCCTGTAAACATGTTTTCACCTCGTACTCTATCAGTATGTCATCTTCAAAAACTTGTACCTTCGGTCTCTCAAGCTGAACACTTTCAGATACCTTACTAATATCCATATCTGCTACAGGGGAAAGTGCACCTGCTCCTCCAAAGACTTTTGAACCAACAAATATATATATCTTCTGAGCAGCCCCAGCCTTTAAAACAGATGCATTAACGCTTGATCCGCCTTCAACCAATATCCCATCTATTTGAAGATCTCCCAATTTATTCATAAGATAATTTATATCCAGTTCTTTATGTTTTTGAATTCCATAAATGTCTCTTGAGTTGTCATCATTAATTTCAATGCTCTTATCCAACGGCACTTCTATGATCTGAACGCCATTTTCTTCAAGTGCTTTCTTCTTATCGATATCCACACCTTTAAGGCATGCTACAATAACCGGAATATCCTTTGCCGTTTTTACAAGCTTTGAATCCATAGGAATTCTAAGGTCACTGTCAAGCACTATCCTTACAGGGTTTCGATACTCTTCTTCATCCTTGTTTATCTCTCCAAGTCTGCAATTAAGCATTGGATCATCTGCAAGAACTGTACCTATCCCTACAAGAATTCCTGCATAATAATTTCTTAATCTGTGTACATAACTTCTTGCCGCTTCCCCTGTTATCCACTTTGAATCCCCGGATTTTGTAGCAATCTTACCATCTGCTGTCATTGCATACTTTAGAGCTATATATGGTTTTTTATTAGTTATATAGTGAAAAAAAACCGGATTTATTTCATCACATTCTTCTCTCATAAAATCTTCAACTACTTCTATTCCATGCTCCCTTAAAAACTTTGTTCCCTTTCCAGAAACCAGTGGATTTGGATCTCTTGAACCTATTACAACTTTTTTTATTCCACTTTCTAGTATTGCCTCTGTACATGGGGGCTGCTTTCCATGATGGCAGCAAGGCTCTAGCGTTACAAAAATAGTAGCTCCTTCAGCTGGCTCATTTAACGACTTAATTGCGTTTCGCTCAGCATGTAGCTCTCCGTACCTCTCATGACACCCTTTACCAATAATCCTTCCATCCTTTACAATAACAGCACCAACCAGCGGATTAGGATTTGTTCTTCCTTCAGCAGTTTTGGCAAGTTCTATTGCCAAAGCCATATATTCCTTATCTTCCATACGTGCCTCTTTTCTTTTGAGCAAATCTATATTTCTTTGTATATTTAAATAACCTTTTGAACAAAATAACAAAAAATTGTTTATTATAAATAATTCTTAAACTTTGGGGATTTAAAAGATTTGGCTTTAAAATCAGCCATAAAATTTTAAAAGATATTCATATTATATTATGCCATTATTACTCATATACATAATAAAAAGCTCCGGAATATATCCGGAGCCACAATACAAAATCAAATTAGCACTTAAAATAAAATGCTTATCTTACTTCTCTCATCCAGACTATACTGTCGGTTTTGGAATCACACCAAATCAGCCACTAACGTGGGTCGCGGACTATACCGCCGGTAGGGAATTACACCCTGCCCCGAAGTTCATTATTAAATTAAAAAGACTAACTAATTTAATAAACCTATAGTTTATTAGTTAATACTTACATTAAAAAATTATACAGTATAAAAAATCGCTGTCAATATATTTTTGATTTTACACAATAAATTAAAAGAATTTTAGTGTTCTTGACACCTATATTTAAAATCATTATTCTATATAAACACATGTTTTTTTGAAGGTAAAATTATGTCTAAGATAAAAAAATTCGTAAAATGGCTTTTTATAGCAATAATCTGTATTATATTGGTAGCCTTTATTGCATTTAAAATATACACATCCATGTACTATAGAACTGATAACAGCATCGTACACACAGTAGAAAATCTACTGGATTCAGAAGTAAATTCTTATTCAGATAGTAATGGTTCCGTTTTTATTCCGGAAAACCAGGATATTAGAGCAGTTATAGTTTTTTATCCTGGAGGAAAAGTTGAATATACAGCTTACAACAGTTTAATGTATGAGCTTGCTTCAAGAGGTTATCTTTGTCTGCTTCCTAAAATGACAGAAAATCTTGCCATATTAGAGGTAAATGCCAGTGAAGTTCTTACAAAAAATTACAAAAGCAGCGTGGATTCTGTTATAGATCTTGACTGGTATCTTGCTGGTCACTCTCTAGGCGGAGTCGCAGCCTGCAGTTATTTAAATAATATTCTTACCGGCAAGGCAGACTCAGACATAACGTATAAAGGAATCATATTATGTGCTTCCTACCCTACAACTGATTTTTCAGATTCTGACATTAGACTTCTTTCAATGTACGGTTCCAATGATACCGTTTTAAATCTGGAAAACTATGAAGCTAGCAAAACAAAATGGCCGGAAGATTCAGAGGAATATATTATTGAAGGCGGAATCCACTCCTATTTTGGTTCGTATGGAATTCAAAGCGGAGATGGACAGCCTACAATTACAAACAGACAACAGACCATTTTAGCTGCAGACAAAATCGAAGAATGGATCAGATAAAAACAGCCTGTAACTTATTACTAACTTCAAATAAGTTGCAGGCTATATTTATCTGGTTTTATGAAAACAGGTAAACAACTGCTCCATGAGATGGAATGGTTTCTTTTATTTCAGGTTTATTGTCAAAAGCTTTTGAACTCCATAGCTCTTTTACATTATTATATTTTTCAAGTTCTGCTGTTTCAGGTACAAATGT
>JAILEJ010000122.1 GCA_024688095.1 Butyrivibrio sp. | reverse complement strand
AAACATTGATCAGAATCTGGATTTGCTACTGAATTGGTGTAAAGACGTATTAAAAAGAACATCCGGATACAAATAAAATTCCGATTGAACAAAATCGCTGCGCGATGGCCTGCCAAGGCTGTGGCGCAGTTTTACTTTATCATCCACCACTATTGCCCTGGCAATCATTCTGTCATGATTAATTGTTGTGAGCGGCCATTCATTATCTATCAAATCTAACAATAATCCTTCTGAGAAAAGCACTTGCTGAATTGGATAGAAGTAGGGAAATCACGGTATCAACGTTTCGTGAAAATGATGAAAAAGGAATTGCGCCGAGAGCTGTGGAGAAAAAATTCGGATTTCAAGAGGGCGAAATGACTGAGGAGTTTGGGTATCCCAATCAAGTATTTGTTTTACATCCTTAAATTTCAGGTGATTCCCCTATGATATGCTCGATGAAACCCGGGGATTTCACCTATACCGGACATTTCATAGTTTTGACAGATATTGATGAGGATGGACTTGTAACGGTTAATAATCCTAATAGTCCCATGAACAGTGCTCAGAAATGGGATGTGGATACGCTTGTTTCTCAGATGAAATGCGTTTGGATGTATGAATTATAAAAAGTTTTAGGGGGTGAGGATGATGGAAGAGCAGACAGAGTATGAAGATTTAGGAATTATAGGTGGCGCTGATGGACCTACAGCAATATTTTTTGCGGATAAAACACATAAGCCAACGCTTTCGCAGAAAGTACAGCGATTTATCAACAGGACAAAGAGGCATTTTATCGAGAAAAGAATCGCTCCGGGAGCGCATACTATTGAAGAGGTCGAGGAGTATCTGAAAAACAGGTACGGCTTTGTCGAAGTAGATAGGACAGCCCCAGATTTTGTTGAAGAATATGAGCAGATGCGCATAAGCTCTCTTTTCGAGCACAGACCTGATCTGGTAGAGGGACAGGAAATTGATTTTGATATAGATCCATCTGAGAGTCAGGAGGAGATTTTAAGGAAGCTCCAGGAGAAATCTGATAAAGAGCGTGAAATAGCTGAGAGTATACCGAGGGAAGTATTTGATATAGACTACCACAGGTATATCAAGACCGGAAAAGACATCAATGATTCTATGGATTTCACAGTTGAGCGGAACTACGCCTATTTTGGCGGCGGTGCTCAGGGTAGTAACAGTTATATCAGAAAGTGGCGCAAAATCTATAAGGATGTCTATAGATACTACGGTGTGTCAGAAGAGGATATCAAGTACAGGACACAGCGGTATAAGGATATGATTTTTGAACTTAGTATGTAAGGAAGAGTGGAGATTATGGAACGACAAAACAGTCTAATTTTGTGCTTGGATAAAAGAATGTATCGTCAATTATCCGAAGATAATCTTACAAAAGAAAGACAAAGATTTAATGAGTAGAAAGTAATATCAGAGTATTATCGCATTAAAGAGATATTATCATCTTGACTGAAGCTCATATTTTATTCTGGGACTGTTATATTTTTACAGACTTTTTTCACAGATTCTCTAAGTAATAGATAATTGTTCATTAAAAATGAATGATTATCTATTTTACTTTCTGCAATCGCATTTGTTTGATCATTGCAATTGGAGCTTCCTTTTTCATTCTTGAAAATAAAATATTATTGGATGAGATTTTTAGTATAGCTTCTTCGACTACATCTACATATTTTGTAAAAAAGTATGCCACGAGCATATTAAATATATTGCATAAGATATTCATATTGGGCAGTATGATAAGCGATACTATGTACGGACATATAAAACAGATTATTATAAATAATATTATTTTGACAATACGGTTTCTTTTTATTGTTTTTTTAGGCAATTTATAGTGCTCATATAAACAGAGTAAGATTTCGCTTTCTGTCCTAAATTCATCATCATGTTTATTTTTATATTCTTTTATTGCCTGTATCCATAAGTCAGGGCTCTTATTTTCATCTATTTTTTTATCTACAATAAGATAACATATGCAGGTAAATAGTAAAGCCAGAAAAATTGCAGTAAATAGTAATTTGAAAAGGAAATGTGAAATATCAGTTATCTGAGTCATTCCGATTACTAATTCTATAAAAATGCAGGAAATGGCAAATATTAGTGCGATTCTGACAAGACGATTATGCCATTTTAGAGGCTGTCCAAATTCTATTTTTCTTAGTTTTTCGTATATAGGACTTATTTCTTCCCAGTATTTTGTCGCATCTACTTCTCTTGGATTTTGCATTTTATATGGGCCCCTTTCTGATGGAATTATCTCCTAATATAGTCTTTGCTTGTAAAAACATCATATTATCTCAATGATTCGAATAATAACATATAAATTCTCCAAAAACCATATTTTTCAAAAAATACATACAATTATCTCTAGACATAAAATAATATATGAAAAGTCTTTCTAAATGGCATTCTATCTGTCTGTGAAGTATGCAAAAAGTCCATATTATTATGAAATTAAAATAGTAGGAAGGATATATTTGTAATAAATGGAAAATAAGGCAGAACTTATAGAAGGACTTGCGATTGCAATGGGGCAGGGAGAGGCTCTAAAGACTAGATACGATTTAAATAAATATGATTCAACTACAGGAACAATGTACTGTAATGGGCATATTATCTCATCTTCAACAATAAATAATGCCAAAAACTTCTTTGATGCACAGCGAAGGAAGTATAAGGAGCACATAGAAGAACTGCAGGGAGCATACGATATGATGTGTTTTTATGAAGTAGCTCTTGAAGGAATAGAAAAATTACAGGCAGAAGCCTTTAAAACGGGTGGAAGAATAAAGGCAGGAGTCTAATGTATGTCACAAGACAGAGAAATTGAGAGTTTTGAGACAGCTGTGTATGAAGAAGGATTGGATGATGAGCTTAATGAAGAATTAAGTGATGCTGAATTTGATGAGATTATTGGTGCTGATAAAGAAAGTGATACAGATTACATTGAAACAATAGAAGATTACGAAGATACTGAAGAAGATAATGAGAAAAAGAAGCTGTATCTAAAAAATAAGAAAAAGAAAAGAAAGAAAAAAAGAAGAGAACCAGGACCAGAGGAAGATACAGGTAATAAAGAAGAGATACAGACAAATGATGATTTATTTTATAGCGCAGATGCGATATATCAGGACATGGACCTTATTAAAGAACAAAAACGAGAAGAACACAGTCCTTTTTTTGTTCCGGATATCTTTGGTGGTGACATAAAGGATGAATACGAGAGCTTTAATAAAATAGGTACGGAGTCCAAAATGACTGATCATATGCATCAGTATAAGGATCTTCAGGGGCAAATTGCGTATCTGGACTACTCTAAGGCCGGAAAACTCGAAGGCCCTTTTAATATAGGGCAGGAAGTATTTTCAAAGAAAACACCTCTTGAAGAGAGTGTTAATCGTACATTTTCAGATACACTTGCACCTGAAGGCTTATATAAATCACTTTTACCAGTTGCAGATAGATGTGATAAGTACAGTTCGTATGAAGATAAGAGCATTATCCAGAAGAAAGATACGCCTTTAAAATATAGAACTGGTAATTCCAATTTTAATAAAACTGGTAATCCTTCTATGGAAAAAAGCTCCATCATTTCAATAAATGGAAAGATGCCAAACTGGGAAATTGAAAAGGCATACTATAGTGAAAACAGTTCTTTTACCGCTAAAACGACAGATGAATACTTCCATCTTGGTTTATCTCAAAAGATTCCGGCAGTAGACAAAACAGAATATAAACCAGTTTTTGTTTCTGGAAATGGAATTATAAATACAGGCGTTATAGAAAAAACTGCAAAAGGAAGTCCAAATGGCAAGGTCCTTTTAAATACGAAGAGTGCAGATGAAATTAGTATTTATGAAAATACTATAAGAGAATCAGCCTTCGAAGAGGATATATATGAAAAAATAAGATACACACAGAGCTCTAAATATGAACAAAGGACTTTTAAAGAGTCAGGAAATGGTATTTATACAGAGCTGGTTTCGAATTCGATGAGAAATGCCCTTTATTCTTCATATATGTATATAGAGGGAGAGAGTCAGGAAAACGACATTAAAAATGGTCAACAGGAGATACAAAAATATCGTCTTGTGGCCAGAGATGTAATGTATCTTACAGGTCTTAAAGAAGCTTCGGTAAAAAGCATAGATAAGATGAATCAGGCAGAGTCTTCATATTTTGCAGCATCTGCAGTAAGGGCAGAAAAGGCTATAGCACAGGGAAAGATCAAAACAGAGGATCTTCTTTTATCAAAAATAGAGCTGAAAACAAAGATGGATGAAGCAGGAATTTCTGCCTCTGAAAGATGGGGGATTGTAAAAAACAGGGAAAAGATCAGAAATGCCATGGTTATGAACACGGTTATTGAAGACTATGTAAATAATGGTGGCATTGTAAGAACTGACGGAAACCGGCTAAAGGATCTTACCAAAAAGACAAGAAAGCTTCATTCAAAAGATGATCTATATAACAAGTATGATTATTATAATTCTGGGATGCTTAATAACAGGGCTTTGCAGTCATATTTTGAAAAGCACAGTGATCATTTTTTAAAAAGTAATAATCCGGTCTTGATGAATGAAAAAGATTTAAAACGACTTTTAAAGAATTCGGATAAATACAGGTTGTCCCAAAAGGACATATGTGCTGTTAAACACCTTCTTTATACAAAATCAAGAACCAAAGTTAAAAGGGGTATAAAGGGATTACGCTCAAAAGCATATGTGATTGAGAGAAATCTAAGAAGCATAGACAGCGCATCTTCTGAAGGCCTGAGAAAAACCATTGAAATAGTAGATGGTGTAAGGATAAGCCGAGCCTTTTTAAAGCTTTCTGTAAAAGGTTCATTAACCACAGTAAAAATAATAGGTAAAATTCCACCTGTAAGATATGCCGTAAAAGAAGTTAAAAAGGGTACAGGTTTTATTTTATCAAAACAAAAAAGGGCTTTTGAGGAAGCTGCAGTAAATATAAACTCCTCTGCAAACATAGGAGGACAGAAACTAGCTGGAATAGGAAAAAAAAGTTTAAAAAGAACTTTTTCTGCAAGAGTAAAGAAACCCAAAAGAAAAGGACCGTTATTAAAAAATTCGAGATTTTTGGAAAAGGCTGCGGATGCAGGTTATAAGGTAAAGACAGCTGGAAAAACTGTTGCAAAAGGCGCAAGAACTATTAAAAGAGTCTCAAAAACAACCAAACGTATAATAACAATGCCAGTGAATGTTGCTTTAAAGCCTTTTCGAATCGTATTTAAAGCATATGGAAGTTTTATTGAGACATGTTATGCAATCCTAAAATTCATATTTGTTCCTTTATTTATAGCTGTTATTACATATGCAATCCTTCTTATTATATCTGTAATAGTAATGTCCATGGGAAATGTTTCCTATGAGGCTGAACATAGTCTTATATTGAGTGAGGCTATAAAAGAGCACATAAAGGATCTTCAGGAAAGGTCACAGCTTAAATATGATAAAGCACTTGAAATGGCAGAAGGATTGCCGGAACATGATTTCGAACATATAGATGAGGAGGGTCTGTATCCTGATGAAGCATATTTTGGTGTAAGACTTTACCATTATGGAAGCCCAAATGGAAGGGATGATCCTTATGCAAATCTCTACCATAATGATGAGGATGGAGAAGCAGATAACGGGTATCATATCTATTTTATTGATTCAAATGGAAATGTAATAGGAAACAACACCACAAATATAAAAGATGTTCTTTGTCTTTCAACTGTAATAAATGGTAACTCCTGGGATATAGATTTACCAAGGTCTGACAAAGATGTCATGGAAACTGTAGATTATCTTTGGGATGTTATGAATCCGGAGGCTTCATATACTGTATCAGAACTATATCACAAAGAAGGCAGTGACCTTTTCCCATATATAGATGGAAAGACCTATAAAGCAGGGGAACCTGCGTATTACTGCACTGATAAAACATTTTATGATGATTATGAAAACGCTTTGGATGAAGGGGTAAATTTCTATGATGAGCCCGAACCATCTACATATGATAATGATCATCCAGGGTGTGAGACTGATTATGAGAGCTATAATGCAGATTATGATACATGGACGGATG
>JAILEJ010000068.1 GCA_024688095.1 Butyrivibrio sp. | reverse complement strand
AACAAAGAAATATAACTCATACTTCCCCCAACAAAATTTTATATTTAATGATTCATTTTAAATCATAATATATTTAATTATGCATCACGATACTTTTTTGTGCAAATAAAAAAGCCTTGAAACTTTTACATTTCAAGGCTTATGAATATTAATATGCCCCTTCAGAATCAAACACTGCAGGAATAGTTCTAATTATAAGTTCAATATCTTTTCTGATGCTCATGTCTCTTATGTATTTTAAATCAAGTTCAACCCATTCTTCCCATTTAATATTAGCTCTGCCACTTACCTGCCAATAACATGTTAATCCAGGTTTTACTATAAGTCTTTGCTTTTCATATGGATTGCATTCTTCCATTTGATTTAGCAATATAGGTCTTGGACCTACTATACTCATATCACCCTTAATAATATTAATAAGCTGTGGCAGTTCATCAATAGAATATTTTCTGATAAAATGACCAACTTTTGTTATTCTTGGGTCATTCTTGATTTTAAATGCATGACCTGTCTGCTCGTTTTTTTTCTGCATTTTCTCAAACTGTTTTTCAGCATCTTTATACATACTTCTAAATTTATAGATTTTAAAAGGTTTTAAGTCTTTTCCTGCTCTCTGCTGAGTAAACAACACAGGCCCACCATCTTCTAAAATTATTGCTATCGCTGTAACCACCAAAAGAGGAGACAAAACTATCAGCGCCATAAATGATGCTATTATGTCAAACGCTCTCTTCAAAACTTTATAATAAAAAGGTTTACGTTTATAGACATCTTTATATGTAGTTATATAAGTAATACGAGCTTCAGTCGGAATAGGCTCTACTCCTTCCTTTGCAATAGCGCTTTCATTCATAATAGTACCCCTCATTTTTATAGATGTTGCAATCTTAAAACCCACATAAAATACTAATTAACTTGTACAAAAGCAAGCGTTCCATGCCCTGTCATATCAACAACAACATGGTCTTTTCTTACCTCTGCAACATTAAGCTGAGACCACTTTCCAGACGCATACTGATAAGCAGCTACATTTTCATTTCCAGAAAGACCTTTAACATAGAAATTAACCCTTGCTGTCTTAAATACTACTCCAGGAGCACTTGTATCCACAACTCCCAAAAGAGTACCGTTTACAGAAGCTGCCAATGTTTCTGCAGATGTAACCTTACCAGATGTAGGGCTTGATACCATAAATGTCGCACGACTCTTACTTCCATTAAGGATTACTTTTCCGCCCTGGCTTATCTGATACAGAGTCTTTCCTGCTACAGGATCAACATAATTTCCACTACTTAAAGTTACAGTTGGTGTACTTCCACCTGAAGAAGACGATGATCCCATCTTAATTGTAACCTTCTTAGTATTAGCAGCTTTTCCAGACACCTTAATATTATAGTTATTAGTTGTACTATAATCATAATTTGTTGTACTATAATCGTAATTTGTTGTACTGGTACTATAATCATTTGTAGTAGTACTGTAATCATAAGTTGTTGTACTATAATCATAAGTTACATCTGCCGTCGGACTAGGTGCAGCCATTACAATTGATGAGCTGCAAAGTGTGCCAATTAGGATTGCCGATAATACCATTTTCTTTTTCATTGTTATTCTCCTTTCCCTCACAAGAACAATCAATCAAAACTTCTATAAATTGTGCCTGATGCATCTCCAATGAGGCAGCCGACAACATTAACTCTTTTACTTGAATCCTTCGGATTAACCGTAGATAATGTAACAAGGTAGTTATATGGATCAACTCCTTCTTCCCATCCGGTTCTGATAAGTCCACCCGATAAAAGATCTGTTTCCATATCTCTGATATACTCTTCGCATCCCTCAATCGTCGTAAAATCATAATTTCTTAATACATCGATATTACTACTTTCATAGGCTGCATAGACTTCATATGTTAATGCATTTCCGTCTATATAAATATACATCATAGGATGGCTTTCAAAATAACTCTCATCAAGAAAATCAACCACTTCTGAGCTTATTATATCACCTTTTGAATATGGAAAATATAAAATTTCGTTAAAATCACACATATCAGAAAGATTGGCTGACTTTATGTAAACGGCTCCAGACTCGTTTTCTGCGCCTGTACAGTCATGGGTTTCATAATATTCATCTTCCCCCTGACCATTTTGCAATATCGGAGTATCAATCATAGTGTCAGGAATAAAAACCCATCCGAATATATCTGGATTTTGAGCTTTTAATGAAGGTATATCAACCGCCTTTATTCTCGCACTCTGATCCATAGTTCCGCTTTCAGCGGGATTATCAGAAGAAGCTCCTATCCCGCATGCAGTAAGCATCATCCCCAACATAACACACGCTAATGAAGATGATAATACTCTTCCACGAATAGTATATCGGCTAAACCTTTTCATAACTTTAATCCAACCCCTCAACTTTTTCATAAAAAACATTTATAAATTTATCATATAGATCTTCTTCATCAATATAAAATTCTTCAAACTCTTCTCCCATGGTATTTTGACCATCTATTGTTATAAGATCATCTGATTCAAAGGAATATCCGTCTGTAGAACTCACCAGATAACTGATCTCATCAATCGAAATATTGGTAGTCATCTGTGATGAAATAGCATTGTAAATATCGATTGCAAGTTTCGGATCATCTTTAGATGCAAGTCTCGCTGCTGCTATAAATGCATTAAGATACTGTTTCTGTCTTTCATACCTCATATCTGAAGATCCATATTCATTCATGTCTCTTGTTTTTACATAAGTGAATGCGCTTTCGCCTTCAAGATGAACCATTTCACCTTTTTTTAGACTATCATCCCATTTTGTAAGATCCTCTAGAACTTTTACACTAACTCCGCCTATGCTGTCATTAATAGTAGCTATAGCACTCATATTGATTGCTGCATAACCATGAATTGGGAGCTGATAAAAAAGATTAGACACTGCTTTTACCTGATATTCACAAGATTCTTCAACACCATTACCAAATCCATGCTGAACAGCAATCTGTGCAATTACTGTTGTAACATAATTTCCATATTCATCATATATATCAACATCAGTCATTGAATTTCTGTTAATTCCAATTACCTTAATCTTTTCTTCATGAGGATTAAATACCAGCAAAAAAAGGGCATCTGCCTGTCCCCCATCAGTTCCCTCTTCTACTATTTTTACCTCATCTTCTTTATCAATACCCATAATCAGAAAAGTAGTAATATCTTTATTATATTCATATATATCCCCGTTATATCTTATCCAGTCATCCTGCCACTCTATACTGTTATCCAGAGTTGCATAGTTCTCCGAACTTCCCTCGGCAGCCATCATAGGGGAAGATGTAACGGATTTTGAAGCCAGATTCAATTTTCCATAGGCGCGCAGAACCTCATAGCCCACAACTCCTATAAGAAGAATTGTAGCTACACTTGCCCATATTATAAG
>JAILEJ010000028.1 GCA_024688095.1 Butyrivibrio sp. | reverse complement strand
GTTTTATTTAAATATAAGGTTATATTGAATACTAGAACAAAATTTGATAAAATATAAGGCGTATTTTTGCATATTTATATAGTAAGCAGAGATTATTGCTAAAGGCGCCATGCAGATGAGTGCATATGCAAGTAATTGATTGGAGTAGAATAGTATGGCAGGTTTTATAGACAAGATTATTGGAACTCATAGTGAGAGAGAGTTAAAAAGAATTAAGCATATAGTTGATTCTATTGAAGGTTACCAGTCAAAGATGCAGGCTTTGACTGATGAAGAACTAAAAGCAAAGACAGATGAATTTAAAAAGAGATTGTCTGAGGGACAGACTCTTGATGATATTCTTCCTGAAGCTTATGCAACAGTTCGTGAAGCTGGTAAGCGTGTACTTGGAATGGAACACTTCAGAGTACAGTTAATTGGTGGCGTTATTCTTCATCAGGGACGTATTGCAGAGATGAGAACTGGTGAAGGTAAGACTCTTGTTGCTACACTTCCTTCTTATCTGGATGCTCTTGAGGGTAAGGGCGTATGTGTAGTTACAGTTAATGATTACCTTGCAAAGCGTGATGCTGAATGGATGGGTAAGATTCATGAATTCCTTGGACTTACTGTTGGCGTTGTACTTAATAGCATGACATCTGATGAGAGAAGAGCTGCATATAATTGTGATATTACTTATGTTACAAATAATGAGCTTGGTTTTGATTATCTTCGTGATAATATGGCCATTTATAAAGAACAGTGTGTTCTTCGAGGACTTAACTACGCAATCATCGATGAGATTGACTCAATTCTTATTGATGAAGCAAGAACACCTCTTATCATTTCCGGTCAGAGTGATAAATCAACTAAATTATACGAAGCATGTGACATCCTTGCAAAACAGATGACTCGTGGTGAGGATATGGAAGAACTTACTAAGATGGATGCCATTATGGGTGTTGAAAGAGAGGAAACCGGTGACTTTATAGTCAACGAAAAAGATAAGATTGTTAATCTTACAGAAGCCGGTGTAGCAAAGGTAGAAAGATTCTTTAGAATTTCAAACCTCGCAGATCCAGAAAATCTAGAGATCCAGCACAATATTATTCTTGCACTTCGTGCTAATAATCTTATGCAGAGAGACCATGATTATATAGTAAAAGATGATGAAGTTCTTATTGTTGACGAGTTTACAGGTCGTGTAATGCCAGGACGCCGTTATTCAGATGGCCTTCATCAGGCTATTGAAGCAAAAGAGCATGTTAAGGTTAAGAGAGAGAGTAAGACTCTTGCGACAATTACATTCCAGAACTTTTTTAACAAGTTTGAGAAGAAGTGTGGTATGACTGGTACTGCTCTTACAGAAGAAAGAGAATTCAGAGATATATATGGAATGGACGTTATCGAAATTCCAACAAACAGACCTGTTCAGCGTATTGATCATCAGGATGCTGTTTATAAGACCAAGAAGGAAAAACTTAATGCAATAGTTGAGTCTGTAAAAGAGGCTCATGCAAAAGGACAGCCGGTACTTGTAGGTACAATTACAATTGAGTCTTCTGAAGAACTTTCTAAAATGCTTAAGAGAGAAGGCATTCAGCATAATGTACTTAATGCAAAGTTTCATGAAATGGAAGCTGAGATTGTTGCAGAGGCTGGTAAACATGGTGCTGTTACAATTGCAACTAATATGGCTGGTCGTGGTACTGATATCAAACTTGATGATGAAGCTAAGGAAGCTGGTGGACTTAAAATTATTGGTACAGAAAGACATGAAAGTAGACGTATCGATAATCAGCTCCGTGGTCGTTCTGGTAGACAGGGTGACCCAGGTGAATCAAAGTTCTATATTTCACTTGAGGATAATCTTATGAGACTCTTTGGTTCAGAAAGACTCATATCAATGTTCAATTCACTTGGTATTCCAGAAGGACAGGAAATTGAGCATAAGGCACTTACAAAGGCTATTGAATCAGCTCAGAAGAAGATTGAAGATAACAACTATGGTATTAGAAAGAATCTTCTTGAGTATGACCAGGTTAATAATGAACAGAGAGAAATCATCTATGATGAACGTCGCAAGGTTCTTGATGGAAAGAGCATGAGAGACAATATTTATAAGATGATTACAGATATTGTTGAGGATAGTGTTGATACTGTAGTTGGTGAAGTTAATGATCCAGACGAATGGAACCTTCCTGAACTTAATGAGATTCTTCTTCCAACTGTTCCACTTAAGAAGATTAACAGAGGAAGAATTGATAAACTTACACGTGAAGGACTTAAACAGCAGCTTAAAGAAGAAGCTGTAAAGCTATATGAACATAAAGAGGCAGAATTCCCTGAACCAGAGACAATTCGTGAAATTGAGCGAGTTATTCTTCTTAAGGTAATTGATAGAAAGTGGATGGACCATATCGATGATATGGATCAGCTGCGTCAGGGTATAGGTCTTCAGGCTTATGGTCAGAGAGATCCTATCGTTGAATACAAGCTTTCTGGTTATGAAATGTTTGATGATATGATGAAGAACATTAAGCTTGATACAGTTAGACTTTTATTCCATGTTCATATTGAAGAAAAGGTCGAACGTGAACAGGTAGCAAAGGTTACTGGTACAAATAAGGATGATACAGCAGTAAAGGCGCCAAAGATGCGTGCTGAAGCGAAGGTATATCCAAATGATCCATGTCCATGTGGAAGCGGTAAAAAATATAAGAATTGTCATGGACGATTTACAAACGCATAATAAGTAACTAATAATTGTGTTTGATAATAGAAATGAGGAAACAATGGTAGTTTTAGATCAGATGAAAGTAGAGCTTCAGGGATTAAGAGGTACGCTTGATGAAGTAACAGCCTCTCTTGATCTTGAAAACAAGAAGAAAATGATAGAAGAGCTTAACCGAGAGATGGAAGAGCCTACTTTCTGGGATAATGCTGAAAAAGCAAACAAAAAGAGTAAAGATCTTAAGAACATGCAGGATCTTGTTGAAAATATTGAGAGTCTTCATGATCAGTATAATGATATTATTGATTTGATTGATATGCAGAATGCTGAGGGAACTGATGATGAAGATATGGCAGCTGAGATCAGAGAAGAGCTTGATCATTTTGAAACAGTTCTTGAAGATATCAGAATCAGTAATCTTTTAAGTGGGGAGTACGATAAAGATAATGCCATTTTGAGACTTAATGCCGGAGCGGGTGGAACAGAAGCTTGTGACTGGTGCAGCATGTTATATCGTATGTATACAAGATGGGCAGAGAGAAAAGGTTATTCAGTTGAAGTTCTTGATTCTCTTGATGGTGATGAAGCTGGAATTAAGTCTATTACTTTCCAGGTTAATGGTATCAATTCATATGGATATCTTAAATCTGAAAAAGGTGTTCACAGACTTGTTCGTATAAGTCCATTTAATGCACAGGGTAAGAGACAGACATCATTTGTATCACTTGATGTTATGCCTGATATAGAAGAGGATGTTGATATCGATATCAGACCTGAAGATTTGAGAGTTGATACATATCGTTCATCGGGAGCGGGTGGACAGCATATTAATAAGACATCATCTGCTGTACGTATTACACATATTCCTACAGGTGTTGTAGTTGCATGTCAGAATGAGCGTTCACAGTTCCAAAATAAAGACAAAGCTATGCAGATGCTTAAAGCAAAGCTTGTTATGTTAAAAGAAGAAGAGAATCAGGCAAAACTTGATGGTATCAGAGGTGAAGTTAAAGATAACGCCTGGGGAAGTCAGATTCGTTCTTATGTACTTCAGCCATATACAATGGTTAACGATACAAGAACAGGTGAGAAGTCATCAAATGCTGATGGTGTGCTTGATGGCGAACTTGACCCATTTATAAATGCATATCTTAAATGGCTGGCAACAGGTGGAAAGCCAGTTGGCGATGACAGCGATATTGAGTAATTATATTTAATGAGTTGTACACTTGTTATGATAGGAAAATGCCAGACTGAATTGTTCAGTCGGCATTTTTTGTTTATATAGATAAACAGTAATGGAGAAAACCTGTATGAATAAAAAAATTCTTATTGGAATTGATTTTATATTAGTGTTTGCAGCATACGTAGGATTTATGACTTTTTCATTTGGCGGGGATACACTTTCACATATCATGAATCCACTTGTTAATATAGAGGCATGGCGTACTTATGGAAGATATCTTGCATTTGCACTAGGTGAAGCAATGCTTCATTTTGGAGTGTCTGCTACGGATATTTATAAGCCTTCATGGCTGATTCTTGTGGTTCTGATAGCTATAACCATTTTTTTATTTCAGCTTACATTTGAAGAACTTTTTGAAAAAGAGTTAGAAAGCAAGACATTTAAAATACTATTTATTTGTATTACGCTCATAGCATTAATAAATGGTCTTGTTTGCGAATTTTTTATGTTTCCGGAGGCGTTTATTAATTTTGGTCTGGCATTTTTATTATCGGGAATAGCAACCTTTTCTTTTGCAAAAAATAAAAAAGTTATTGCATTAGTAGCAGCTATATGTGCAAGTATGTTTTACCAGACCAGCCTTATTACCATAGCAATTATTCTTGTTGCGTATATGTATATTGAGAATGATTGCGTTATTGAACTTGATTTATTTAAAAAAGAATTTTTGGTAGTTATGATTATTGGGCTAATAGGAGTGATCAATATAATCTCATCAAAGGTTCTTTATATGATGGGGATAGTTGTTGATGAGACCAGAAGCGCCAGTGTTTCAGATTTTGGAAATAAGCTGTATTTGATAGCTCATGATTTTTGGAAAATACTTCAAAGTGGAAAAGGATTAATGCCTGGGATATATATCCCTCTTATTATGATGATTTTACCTTTGGTATTTGTGGTTATTTATGGTGTTACAAACCAGGATATGCTTTCTATAGCAGATTATATTATAGTGCAGATAGTTGAAATTGTACTGGTGTTATCTCTGAGCATTGTACAGAATAATAATTCTGGTCTTATACCAAGGCTTGTATTTAATTTTTATACAATGCAAATGTGTATGATTCTTATAGCTGTTAAAATTTGCATATCTGAAGAGGTTGTGGTTAAAGTTTTTACAGTGGCAGCGTTTGGATATGTTTTGATCCAACTTCTTAGTTGTGAGATGATTTCCCAGAATAGAAGAGTTTCAAATATTCTGGATATAACTTATGCCCAAGAGGTTATGCAAGAAATACATAAATACGAAGAAGAGTCAGGAATTAAGGTTAAATATATTGTATCTTACGTTGATACAAACTATGCTAACAGTTATGAAAATGTTTACTATAAAACTGATCAGATAAATGAACGTACGCTTGGACTTACGTCATACAGTCTCCTTGAATATGTTAATGGAGAAGCTACTGAATTTGAAAAAGGCGAATACGATAATGCAGTTTATGAGGAATATTTTGAAGGAAAAAACTGGGATGAATTTAATCCTGATGAACAGCTTGTATTTATTGGAGATACGCTTCATTGGATTGCCTTTTGAAGAGCATGGCATTATAAAACCATTTAGGAGGAGACTTGTATGAAAACAATGGGAAAACAGTTTTCCTGTTTTTGTGAAATGATTTCTCAAAGATTTGCTGGAATTATATTGTTATGTCTGGCAGTTATTTCATTTTTTTGTTATTCACATATTGTGATGGATAATACTGAAGCTTCTGTTTTTCATTTGAATAATTATGTGTTCTGGATAATAATAATATTTGTTATTGTACTTTTAAAGATGTTTATTAAAGTTATCGATGGAATAAAGACAAACAAGCTTTTCATTATATTAACAATAATATACCTGATAGCTGGATTTTGGCTTATATTTAATACTCCCGCAAAAGTAAAAGGCGATGCGGCTATGCTTGTTAAATATGTAAATAAATTTCTGGAGGGAGATTTTTCATCAGGTTTTGCAGAAGGATATTATTTAAGATATTGTCCATATCAGTTGGGAATGATTACCTATGAATATTTTCTGGTTCATATATGGAACAACGTAAGGTTCTTTTTTATTTTGAATCTTTTTATGGTCATAGGTATTAACTTTGTACAATGGAAAATTACAGAAAAGCTTTTTACAAAAGAAAATGGAATAAGTAATCCCGAAAAAGTAACAAAGATTGAAATACTTATTTCATTCCTATTTTTACCGCAGTTCTTTTTTATATTGTTTGCGTATGGACAGATTCCGGGCCTTTTTATGCTTGAGATCGCACTTTATAACCTCATAAGATACAGAGAAGATTATAAGATAAAAAATGCAATTGCATGTGGCCTTTTTGGAGGAGTGGCAGTTCTTTTTAAAAACAATTATCTTCTTGGTTGTATAACAATTCTGATAATATTGCTGCTTGATGTTATTAGAAAAACTAATTTAAAAAAGATTGTATTGCTGATTGTGATGGCAGTAATGATGATCGGAATGCAAAAAGGGATGTACCAGATATATAGAAATATCAGTGGGGTAAATTTTGGTAATGGTGTTTCTATGAGCTCTGTTTTTGCGAGTGGTATTATTGCAACTTCAAGTGATAACACAAGAGCAGATGGATGGTATAACGGATATAATCTTGAGGTTTATGATCAGGCTGGATACGATGATGAACTTGCATCTGAAATTGGATGGGCTAAGGTTTCTGAAAGAGTGGATGTGTTTGTAAATGATCCGGTATATGCAGCATATTTTTTTAGAAATAAGATTATTTCTACCTGGTGTGAGCCGACTTTCCAATCGTTGTGGTCAGGACCAGCTGTTGAAACAGGATTTGAAATAGATAATAGAATTTTGCATAGTCTTTATACAGATGGACATGTAAATATGGCTTTTGAAAAAATAATGAATGCAGTAATTTTTATAATTTATCTTCTTGCCGGAGCTTATGTTTTTATGAAAAAGAAACTTGGGGTTAAGCTTGAGCTTGTAGATATTTTTCCATATGTGTATTTCCTTGGGGGATTCTTGTATCATCTGATTGCTGAGACAAAGAGTCAGTATGTATATATGTATGTTTTCTGTATGCTGCCATATGTGGCGTATATGATTTCAAAAACTAAAAAATTAAACTAAATTGGAGGAGTGACATGAGGGCAAAAGAAGTTTTTGACAGATTAACAGAGAATGTCAACAAAGTGATTGTGGGAAAAGAAGAGACAGTGGGGCTTGTAGTGGTCTCTTTATGCGCCGGAGGCCATGTGCTTCTGGAGGATGTTCCGGGAACTGGAAAAACTATGCTTGCAAAAGCACTTGCAAAAAGCATCAGTTTAAAATATGGCAGGGTGCAGTTTACACCTGATCTTCTGCCATCTGATATTACAGGTATCAGTATTTATAACAGACAGAAAGAGGTTTTTGAATTTAATGAGGGACCTGTTTTCTGTAATATTCTACTTGCAGATGAGATTAATAGAGCAACTCCTCGTACTCAATCTGGTCTGCTTGAGTGTATGGAAGAAAAACATGTTACAACTGATGGAGTAACAAGAGAACTTCCTAATCCTTTTTTTGTAATAGCTACACAGAATCCAATAGAGACGTCAGGTACATTTCCGCTTCCTGAAGCTCAGCTGGACAGATTTCTGATGAAGCTGTCTATGGGATTTCCTGATGAATCTGAAGAAATTGCAATTATGACTAGATTTGAAAATTCAGAGGGAGAACTTCTAAATAAGATTTCTTCTGTAATTTCCGAAGAAGATATACTTGCTGTTAAAAGCGAGGCTGAAAAGGTTAAGGTTTCTGATGATATAAAAAAATATATTGCAGATATCATTGTTGCAACCAGAAACAATAGAGATGTGTCATCTGGTGTAAGTCCAAGAGGTACACTTGCAATGCTTAGATGTGCCAGAGTTTATGCGCTTTCTAAAGGAAGAGATTTTGTTGTGCCAGAGGATATTAAGGCTGTTGCCATTCCTGTTCTGGCTCACAGATTAATTATGTCTAATTCTTTTTCTGCAACTGTTAACGCTCAGCAAATAATAAAAAATATCTTAGAAGAAACTAAGGTTCCAACAGAGGATTTCAATGTTAAAAATACTAATAATTCCGATAATTCTATGGCTTCTTTATAAGCTTGAAGGGTTTGTCTGGAACAAATATTGGTATAAAAATCTTACTGTTACACTTAATTTTGAAAATGAAAGTTCCACAGAAGGTGAAAATGCAACGCTTTCAGAAATTATTACTAATTCAAAGCTTATGCCACTTCATATTCTGCAGGTAAGATTTCAGACGGCAGTGGGACTTGTGTTTGCAGATACGCCAAATGCAACTATTTCAGATAACGTTGGTGTTAGTGATGTTTTCGCAATGATGCCATATGAGAAGGTTACCAGACAACTTACTATTAATTGTGAAAAAAGAGGTTATTATGAGATCATGAGAACAAGTATTGTATCACATGATCTGTTTAGCAGTGATATACATTATATAAATATGAATCAGAATACATTTATGTATGTATATCCCAAATATCTTGATGCTGCATCTTTTAACATACCATTTGAAAGAATGATGGGAGAAGTTATTTCCAGTAGCAGCCTTTATGAAGATAACTTTACTTTTAGGGGAATAAGAGAATATACAAGAGGAGATACGCCTCAGAGTATAAACTGGAAGGCAACGGCCAGAACTGGTGAACTTAAGGTTAATCTGAGAGATCATACTTCCAGCCAAAAAGTAAATATACTGGTGAATCTGGAGGAACCGGCTTTCCTTTTTGATGAGGAGCTTCTTGAAGATTGTATAAGAATAGCAGCCACTCTGTCTGCAAAATTTATTGGGAGGCAGATACAGACAGAAATAAATACAAATGGTCTGGATATAATAACCGGAGAGGCGGTAAAAGTTGGAGCCGGAGCTTCTAACAGTCATATTACCAGTGTAAATAAGGCTCTTGCCAGGATTGATCTGAAAAAAGATAAAGCGTCATTTGCCGATCTTATTGAAGATCAATTGTCTAAATCCAAATCTGATGATACAACTTATATTATTGTTTCCACAAGCCAGAGAGACAATGCTGTGGATAAGATTATTAAACTATCAAATATATGTGGACATCTTTCATGGTTTTGCCCGCTTTCTCCAGGTATGGAAGTTAAAGATATGCAGTCAGATAAGATAGATTTTTATAAAATAATTCATCGATGACAGAGGCTTTAATATGGATAGTAGAATATATGGATTTCTTACAACAATAAACGACATTATAATGGTATACATTGTATTACTTGGTATAAAAATGCTATATATGCCTGTAAATGCAGGACTCTTTGTCAGCTGCCTTTGGGAAATTCCGTTTATTATGATGATTGCATTTTTTCATAGCAGATGTTTGGACTTTTTGGCATTTACAATAAGCCATGCAGCGTTACTTTTATGTGTAGGACTCATTTGCATCTTGTTAAATGGAACGCTTTTGCCGGATATGATCGTTGCTTTTATTTGCGTAGTGATTTCTTATTACTCAAGAATGGTAAATGGTAGTGGAAGAGACGATTATTTATCTGGAACTAATAACAAGCTGATTATTGAGCCTGGGATGAGTATGTTTGTATACTATTTTCTTATATTTGGAATGGGAGCTTTTTTGTCCAATACAAATATTCAGAAAATGGCATTTGTGGGTGAAGTAATATCTGTTGTTCTTATAATTATATATAAAAATGCGGTGCAGGTAGGAAAATCCCTTGTTGGATATCATAACAGAGATGCAGTTCCATATAATGCAGTAAGAAGAATAGATTTGCTTTTAATGGCGCCTTCAGTTCTGGTATCAATGGCAATAATGATAATGGCTGCAAATTATGAAGGACTATTCGTTATCGGTCAGAAGATAAAAGAATTTATATTTATGATACTCAGATTTATCTTTTCACTATTTCCAAGAACTGAAATTGAAGAATTTTCGGAAGAATCATCGGCTCCTGCGGCACAGATGGATTATGGAAATCTTCCGCAGGAAGCAGATAATCCGGTGATAAAAGCAATCTGGAATATTTTATTTGTTATTGCTTCGATTGCAGTAACAATTCTTATCATATGGCTTTTGTTTAAGGCTGTTACAGAGTTTATCAGATTTTTTAATGAGCAGGGAAGAAACAGAAGGGGTGAAAAGAGAGAATACCTTAATCCTAAAGAGGTTCACAGAAAATCAGTATCATCTAATAAAAAGGGATTGGTTAAACGAATCTATGAAAGCTATACTCCGGCTCAGAGAATGAGACGTATATATAAAAAATATATTGAGTCAGGGTCCGGAGCATCAGATATCCGGGAATCTCACACTCCCTACGAACTGGAGATGGCAGCGCTTGGACATGGTGCAGAGGAAGAACTCCATGCCCTATACGAAAAAGCCAGATACAACGCCTCCTCCGTCTCCAAAAAAGACCTCGAAAAACTCAAATCATACACACGCTGACCTTTTCTGGGAAATAATGCAGATTTGAATATTTAAATGCGCTCAGAACACGCTCTTGCTCCGAATTCAGCGCAGGTGTACTAAATTCAAAAGATAGCAATCAGATATTCTGATTACTATCTTTTTTGTTAAGTACACGCGCTTCATAAGGGTTCTTCGCTGCATTTAAAAAGTCAAATCTGCATACTATCGTAAAGAAAGGTCAGCATAATTTACTATTTTAGTTGAGACTTTTATATAGTCGTACTTCGAATTAGTAGAGGGTGGTGATGTTGGTGGGGGTGTTGGAGTTTATGTCGAAGCGCCAGATTTGGTGATCGGTAAGGCGGTGCTCGGTGAGAAAGTAACTGCCGTCGGCATGGGTTATGTAATATGGCGTTCCTCCACCTACAAAATAAGTGCTGTAAATATCCTCGTAATTGCCCTTTTGCAATTCCTCTAATGAATCTGTACGAATAATGGTTGCATAATCCTGATTTCCAGTAATATCTGTTGATACAGTTATATAGTATTTATCTTCTATTGGCGTAATCTGGACCATACCTGCAAGCTCATCAGGTACTAAGTAGCGTTCTAATATAGAAAGGTCACTTAATTTGCATACAAGAATTTCCGGAGCTGATCCGTTTTGGTTTACACCTGATACAAAGGTTATTAGTCCGTCTGTTATGGTAAAGGATCTTACATAGATTCCGTTTAACTCTTCGATAGAACGAATTTCTGTAAGATACATTCGTGTATCGTTGTCGCCATGTCTGAAAAGATATAGTTCTCCAGTGGTTGAACTCCAGACATAGAAGGTTTTTGTATTTTCATCATAGATACAGTAATGAGGTCTTGAACCTATATCGTTAAATAACTGGGTCTGGATAAATACCTGTTCTCCATTTGATGCTTGAACCTTTTCATATATGAGAACACGATTATTTTCAGTATCATCGATCAGATAAACAGTACCATCACTTGCTATGGTATGTGGCTGAATACAGTCTGATGTCATAACCTTCCAGTCATACAATGAATCTGATAGTTCTGTATTGTATATGATCTGATTATGGTAACAGTCTACGATAAACCAGGTGTCCTCTATTTTAGAAATATAAGTGGGAACACTTAAGGTTTCATTGATGTTTGGAGCAACATAGAGCATGTCTGCAGTGCTTTGCAGATTTTCTGCAGCCTCAGTCAGCGTAGAAGCAATCATCTCATCTGTGGGAGTAAATGGCTCACATTCAGGTACAGAAATGCTTTCAGAAGCCGTGTCAGTGGTTGTATCAGCAGAAGTGTTGCTACTGCATGCTGTAAGTGCTGTTAATGATAAAATTAAAATTGTTGAGAGTATTTTTTTTCTATTAAACATACTAATAATTATAGACTTGAAGGGAATAGATTTACAAGGTGATAACAATAATCTGATTGAATTTTTACTAAATAAAAGGTACGATAAATATATATTATTTAATTGAAAAGTATGAAAACAATTGCATAACTTTTGAAGCGAAGTGACAAAAAGTTACCTTATAAAGTTATTTGTTTTTGTTTTGGAACAATTGATATAAGAGTAAAAGCACTGTAATCCTAAAATATAAAAATTATTAGTAGACGATTTATAAAAAATAAATGGTATTAATGAAAGTTTGTATTTAGGATTTTCCAGGCAGAAAGAGGTTTATATGATAACTGTAAGTTTGTGTATGATAGTTAAAAATGAAGCAGATATATTGGGCCGATGTCTGGATGGATATAAAAAAGTAGTTGATGAAATTATTGTAGTTGATACTGGTTCAGATGATAATACCAAGGAAATTGCGGCACAATATGGAGCAAAGCTTTTTGATTTTGAATGGACTGGAGATTTTTCAGAAGCAAGAAATTATGCATTTAGTAAGGCAAGTTGTGACTTTGTCCTTTCTGCAGATGCCGATGAGGTTCTTGATGATGAGAACGTGGAGCGGTTTAAGATGCTTAAAGAAGATATCGATGAGCTTGATATAGATATTGTTCAGATGTATTATGCCGGACAGCTTGCAAATGAAACAGTGTATAAT
>JAILEJ010000452.1 GCA_024688095.1 Butyrivibrio sp. | reverse complement strand
TAACTAAAGCAAATATTAATATTATTAAAGCAGAGAGGTTGTCGATGAATAATAGCCTTAACAATACAGATTCATTAGTAAATATATTAAATAACATAAATGAATATTCCCGTATAAACAGAAACATCATCAATTCTGTAGGTGACTGTCCAAATATAAAGGCACATATTTTTAAATATGATCCATTTTGGAAAGATGTGATTACAAGAAATAATTGGACGTGCCAGCAGAATATTATCTCTGGGAATGCAAGGATAGTAGATCCAGAAGGATACAGATTAGGAAATGGCAGTCTTACTGCGATGATTGAAAAGATGCATAGATTACAAAGCAGATCTTTTTTTATTCCAGGAGATGTTATAGGGGTACTAAGATCTGGAATGTATGAACATTATGCCATCTATGTAGGAAACGACAGGGTAATACATTATAGTGGTCAGAACGGAGAACTAAAAGGTAAGATTACTATTCATGAAGGCCCTATCTCAGAATTTACCAAGAATTCCAAATCAGTTTTTGTTGTATGGTTTGATAATGGTCATCCAATTAAATTACGTACTTCGACATCATTTCTCTTTAATACCTGTATGGATTATTATGGTGGAAAATTTCAGGGTAAAAAAAGAAATGTATATTCAAATAAAGAGACTATAAGAAGAGCAAAAAGCAGGCTCGGAGAAAGCAATTACAGTATTGTATCCAATAATTGTGAGCATTTTGCCATGTGGTGCAAAACAGGAGTATCTGAATCAAGTCAGGTAAATTTAATCAAAAACGCTTCCCTTTAAATGACATATTTTTGTCTCTTTAAAGAGAAGCGTTCTTTTATACTAATTATTTTTTTAACAGTTCCTGTCAATTATGAACCTCTCCCCCAAACGACTTCGCCTGAAGGGGCTTACATACACTCCTTAATTAAAAAAATCAATTAAATATTCAGAACAGTTCCTCAAATATTGATTTCACAAGACCTATACTTCCGCCAATTATACTGCCAACAATTGCGCCAGGAACGCCCAATATGAACTGTCCAATCTCTGCACCAGCATCAACACATTCACTTATAGTTGAATCATAGGATTCTGTGAAATCATGAACAATTTTTTCATTGTAGTCATCGTCATCATCATTACTTCTATAATTTTCAGATTCAGTGTTGATTCCTTCCATAATAGGAATTCTTTTTTCCTCCGGGATAGCTTCAAGGATATACATCAATAACTTTGAAAGGTTATATGGTCTTACAATTTCACCGCCCGGTTCCTTGTAACCTGCGCAGTAGTAGATTGGCATAATATCAAGCCCGGAATCTTCCATTATTCTGTCATGGATTGACTGCACTTTTTCTTCAAGAAATTTAATCAGAACCTCATCAGGCTTATTAAGCTCATAATCCCAATGCCTACCGGTCTTCATAGCAATATCAGCCTGGTTTAGTCCTATGATTATCCTGTCAGTATCCTCTTCAAATACAGGAATAAGTGCTTCATTTAAGAGCTTATAACTCATGCCAAGATCCTTGGAAGTTCCATCTACAACAAGAAGAACAATATCTATTAGAAGATTTCCATCATCATCTTTTTCTTCAAGAAGCTCTTTGATAGTTTCAATTGTTTCTTCATCAGATTCAGGGCTGTCACCAAGTCCTGGAGAGTCCCAAAGAGTTAGATTTCCAAGCGTATATTTTTCAAATGCCTTTGTCTCAGGTGATGCCTTTGTTCCAACTTTTGCATACTCAACATAATCATCGGTATCCTTATTTTCACAGGAAAAGAGGGCATTTATTGTTGAACTCTTTCCGCTTCCTGTTGAACCAACAATAAGGATATTGGTTTTTGTTTTTTTGATAAGATTTATCTTTTCAGATAAGCGCTTTTTATCATCCTCTGATTCCATCTTATCGATTTCTTTTTCAAGACTATCAATAAGAGTATCCATGCTTTCTTTTATAATGCCTGGCTTAATACTCCCTTTTATCTTTCCAGATATTTCATCATCTGAATTTCCATCAAATACTCCACGAATATCACCTATGGAATTCTGTACATCTTCTAGTGATTCAACTAATTTACTTATTTTC
>JAILEJ010000387.1 GCA_024688095.1 Butyrivibrio sp. | reverse complement strand
CCCTGCCATATAAGTGGGAAAGCTTAAACTCTGAGAGGGCTGATTACCAGCCCTCTTAATTATTTTACTTGCAGAATAATTGAAGTAATCATAAAATGATCAATCCAAGCTAAATTAGGGAACATATCAAATAAATGGATATAGATTTTTAAAAGGTATTATCTAAGAAGGAATTATAGAATAAATCAAATATGATATACTTAGTAAAAGAAAAGCAACGAGGTTTAAAAATTGGAAATAAGTATTTCAAATGCAATTAGTACCTGACGAAAAGAAAGAACTCCTTGAAAAGGATTTTGATATACCTATGTCAGCTACCATGAGTAAGTAGGTAAATTATGTGCAATTTAGGTGAAGGATTATTAGTTGAACAGACATCTATAAAGAATAAAGCGGATTTTGTAATCAGATTAATGCAAAAGAAACATTATGATATCAATGAGGCATTTGATCTTGCAAATGTTTTAGAATCTGAGAAGGCAGAAGTTACAAAATTGGTTGATGAGCAACTTGCTGTGAAATGATTTTACTTTAGAAGCGAGTGGTCGTAGTAGTGGTCGTTTTAAAATAAGAGTGCTGAAAAACCTCCTTTCTATGCGGTTTTTAAGTGGTGGTCATTGCTTCGATTCCCGTCAGCAGCTTTTTTAATGAAATCAGTATATACAGGGAAAAATATTTTAAACCCTTGTAAATACTGATTTTTTATTTATATAAAAATATAAATGATTTATATAAATATATAAGTGTTTTGTACTATTTTTTATATGTTATGCAAAACGAAAATAGAATGTAAAATCGAATATTATTGATAAAAAAGGTTAATGGAATCATTTATTGAATTCCATTAACCTTTTTTTGTGTTTATTCCTGTACAGTCTCTACAACTCCCTGAGCTTGATTGGTATCAGTTGAAGGAGTTGCGGAATCGGTGCTCGTTGTAGCTGTATCTGTATTGGCTGCAGGAGCGGCCGAATCAGTTGTAGCTGCTGGGGTAGTTGTTTCCGGCGTGGCTGTAGTAGTTGTTGTGTCTGTAGTTGTTGTAGTGCCTGTGGCTGTGGTTGTATCTGTGCTTGTGGTAGCATTTGCATCAGTCGTAGCTGCTGGAGTTGTTGTATCTGTAGTAGTAGATGCGGCTGCAGGATTTGCTGATGAGTCAGGTACTACGTTTGACTGTATACCAGCTGCTGCATATCGTGCATTAATTTCTGCAGCTTCCTGTTGAAGTATTTCCTGAATATTTGCCTGCGACATAAATTCAGTTGTATGGTGGCATCTATTTATTACAGATGAAGAATTTCCAAGCTCATCAGTTGTTGTGCTATATGATGAATTGTTGCTGCTGCCAGAGCCTGATTGCAAAGCTGCTGGTTCTGAAGGCGTAAGCTCATATACACCGGCTGCTTTGAATGGACAGCAATCAGTTGCTGGCATACTGTCATACTGACAAATATTACCAGAGTAATGTACATTACAGCTATCAGTTGGAACAGTTCCTTCTTCAAAATATTCTGTTATTAATGTTCCATCACATAATCCTGAAATAGGAAGCTTTCCTGATCTTGAACATACAGTAGCCTGTACTATTCCGTCAGGAACTTCAAAAGTGGCAGATGGTAAACTTTCATGGATTTTTTCCATAACGGTACGCCACATTGTCTTTGCAAGCTTTGTCTCTGCTGATGAAGAAAGGTCTTCATTATTATCATAACCGGCCCAGGTAGTAGCAGTATAGTAATTGGTGTATCCTGCAAACCATACATCATTTTCATCTGATGTTGTACCTGTTTTTCCGGCGATAGCAGTTGTTCCGAAGTTTACAGCAGTACCTGTACCGCTTGTAACAACATCTTCCATTGCGCTTGTAAGCAGGAATGCTGTCGTTTCTTTTAGGATACGCTTCGAGTTAGGGGTTGAGTTATCAAGTATTGTGTTACCATCGTGATCAACAACCTTTGTATATAGCTTAGGTTCTACATAAACACCTCCATTAGCAATAGCTGCATAAGCTGCATTTAGTTCGATGTTTTTAACACCGTGGGTAAGACCACCAAGTGCAGTAGGAACCTGGATATCTGAATAAATCTTTCCATTTATTTCTTCGCTGTCAACTATTGTTGTAAATCCAAAGTTGAGTAGATAATCATAAGCAAGCTGAGGGGTTATGAGTGTCATTGTTTTTACTGCAATAACATTCATTGAGTCCTTAATAGCTGTTCTTACACTTGTAAGGCCTCTGTATGCTTCACCATACCAGTTATTTACAGGATGTCCATCTGAATAATTAAATGGAGCATCATTAAGGATAGTAGCAAGTGTAAAGCCTGCACTATCAAGAGCTGGAGCGTATGTTGAAACAACCTTAAAGGTTGAACCTGGCTGTCTGACTGTATCTGTAGCTCTGTTAAGTGTTCTGCTTGCTGTTTTTTGTCCGCGACCACCAACGAGAGCAACGACATAACCTGTTTCCTGATCTTCTATAGTCATTGATACCTGTGGCTGAGGAGTAAGAGATATGCTTTCTCCATATACTTCATCGCCGCTTTGCATAATAGCTTGCTTGTACTTCTCGATATATTCTTCAGCTTCTTCTGATGAACTAAAGAGAAGGTCAAATGAAGCTGATTCATTCTCTTTGAAGTATGCCTGAAGTTTTTCATCACTATAGTTTGTGAGAGTCTCATCTGAAGACTGTATAGTAAGCTCATAATCAAGTAAATATTGTGTGTTTTCAGGATAGTTTGCCTCATCCTGGAATACTTCATCAACTATACCTTGAATTGTAGGATCCTGAGTTGAATAAATCTTAAGTCCACCGCTGTAAAGAAGTGTATAAGCCTGAGTTTCATTATAACCGGCTTCTATAAGATCATCTAAAACTTCTGTTGTAAGAGCATCAACAAAGTATGAGTTAACGGTGTCTGTTTCTGTTTCAGAATCAACTATTTGAATTCTTGAATAAACGTCGTCTGCAATTGCTGAATCGTACTCAGTCTGAGTGATATATCCAAGCTTTAACATGTTTTTGAGAACTTTTTCTCTACGAGTTGCATTATCTTCTGGATGTGTGATTGGATTATATCTGCTGGGGTTCTGAGTAATACCTGCAATAACTGCACACTCAGAAAGTGTAAGAGTGCTGACGGATTTGTTGAAATATCTAAGAGAAGCAGCCTGAACACCAAGGGTATTAGAACCTAAATTGATCGTGTTCATATAGTTAAGAAGAATATCTTCTTTACTCATTGTTTTTTCCAGCTGCAGGGCAAGATACTGTTCCTGAATCTTACGCTTAATTTTCTCTATGTCTGTTTCAGATGTCCATCCTGAGAAAACGTTGTTTTTAAGAAGCTGCTGAGTAATAGTACTTGCACCCTGTGATAAATCACCTGATGTAAGAGCTACAAAACCAGCTCTGATGATACCTTGAATATCTATACCATTGTGTTCATAAAAACGTTCATCCTCAATTGCAACAAATGCATTTGCCAGATTTTCCGGTATCATATCCATTGTTACTGGAATACGATTTGAATCGGTTGATACAAGCTTTGCAGTCTGATTACCCTCTGTATCGTATACAAAAGTTGAAAAACCGCTTGGAGTAACATCTATATTACTAATATCAGGAGCTGTATCTATGATGCCCTTGAATATACCGATACCGGCGCTGACTCCGATTATAATGGCGGCGACAATTGCTAATATAAAGACATTAATAAATGTCAGTGTGAATTTTTTTCCCATTTTGGTAGATATGGAATTTAATTCACGAAGTTTTCTGCGCACACCTCTTTTGCCAAAATTCATGTGTACCTCCATTGTGCTTAAAAAAGCATTAAATAATAAATCTGGAAATAAAGATTATTATTATTCTGGTTTGCATTTTTAAAACTTGGGTTGAGCTAAAAAATTACAAACCACAGTCTATTATACCAAATTTGGCTATAAGTATAAAGAAAATACTGATTTTTCTATACTTTTAAGAATTAAAATGGTAATATTTGAACTATGGAAAATAAGACATATAAAATAATAACTAAAAATGGAACCGGAGAGATAGTTGAAAAAAAGTCCCGCTTTATAGCAAATGTATTTGCAGTGGATAGCCAGGAAGAAGCAGAACAAAAGATTGCTGAGATCAGTAAGAAATACTGGGATGCAAGGCATAACTGTTATGCATATGTTCTCGGAAGTATGAGCGAGGTCTCCAGGTGCAGTGATAACGGTGAACCATCAGGTACAGCCGGTAAACCTATTTTGGAAGTTATAAATGGTATGGGAATTACAAATGTTCTTGTTGTTGTTACGAGATATTTTGGAGGAGTACTTCTAGGAACAGGCGGCCTTGTAAGAGCCTATACTCAGGC
>JAILEJ010000281.1 GCA_024688095.1 Butyrivibrio sp. | reverse complement strand
CAGATTGCAGAATATGCAAATAATATTAAAACGGCCAGCAATACACTTCTTAGTATAATCAATGATGTTCTTGATTTTTCAAAGATTGAGTCTGGTAAGATGGAGATTGTGCCGATAGAGTATGAGTTATATGGCATGATTAATGATCTTACTACTATGATAGAAGACAGGGCTCGTAAAAAAAATCTTGAGTTCAAACTAAACATAAATAAAGATATTCCTCATATTCTTTTTGGAGATGAGCTTAGAATAAAGCAGTGTATTCTGAATATACTTACAAATGCTGTAAAATATACTGAGAAGGGATATTTTTCTCTTAGTATAAATTACAGAATTGAAGATAATCATAATATTATTCTTATTATAAAAGTAACTGATACCGGTCAGGGAATAAAACAGGAAGATATAGAAAGGCTTTTTGTTCCATTTGAAAGAATTGATGAAGCAAGAAATCGTACCGTAGAGGGCACAGGTCTTGGTATGAGTATTGTTCAAAATCTTCTTTATAAAATGGATTCAAAGCTTGAAGTAAAGAGTGAATATGGTAAGGGCTCTACTTTTAGTTTCCGTATAAAACAGGAAGTAATAAGTTGGGAGCCTATTGGAAACTTTGAAGATGAATTTAAGAAATCCATGACTGAAACTGGTTCTTATCATGAATTATTCCAGGCACCAGATGCTAAAATACTATTTGTGGATGATACTGATATGAACCATACAGTAATTAAAGGTCTGTTAAAAAATACCAGGATAAAGATAGATTCATTAATGAGTGGAGAAGAGGCACTTGAAGCTGTTAAGAAAACAAAATACGATATCATATTCCTTGATCATAGAATGCCTGGACTTGATGGTGTTGAAACGCTAAAAGCTATGAACGAAATGGAGGATAATATCAATAAGGCAGTTCCATGCATTGCACTAACTGCAAATGTAGTATCCGGAGCCAAGGAAAAGTATTTGAGCTGTGGATTTGCAGATTATATGTCAAAACCAGTTGATAGCAGAAAGCTTGAAGAAATGATTCTTGCACTTCTTCCAAAAGAGAAGATTTTTATTATAAAAAGTAACAATGAAAACAAGGACAATATGTCTGATCCAAATCTTACTGATAAGGCATTTAATGATTTCTTGAAATATGTTCCTTCTGATATGGATATGAATATGGCTTTAAAAAATTGTGGAGACATTAAGACGTTTACACAGGTTCTTGTTGATTTTAGAAAATCTGCTGAGAATAGAATAGAAGAGATTGAAGATTTTTATAATGAGAAAAATCTTAGTGACTATGGAATAAGGGTACATGCACTTAAGAGTACAGCAAGAATTCTTGGGGAAAAAGAATTATCTCAAAGGGCAGAAGAACTTGAGAATTTTGCAAATAATAATGATTATCAATCTGTTGAAAAAAATCACAAAGCACTTATCAAATGTTTCAATAGCACATTGATTGGTATCGATTTTCTTATGTCGCATTTTGATTCAGATGATACTATGAGATCAAAAGAGATTATTACTGAAAAAAGGTTCAGGGAAGCAGAAAAGGGATTGTATAACTTAATTGAGAATTATGATTTTGATGGTGCTGATGGAATAATGGAGATGCTTTCAGAATATGATATACCATTAAGTTTAAAGGATAGATATAATAAGATTAAAAAGATGATGGCATCAGTAGACAGAGATGGTCTTATGGAGCTTTTATCAGATAATTAAGGGGATTTCGGTATGGAAGAACTGCTAGGGGAATTTGGGGAGTACCTTAAGGTTATTAAAAAGATGACGCCTAATACATGCGCATCTTACAAGCTTGATATAAAAAAACTGTTTTCTTATGCCAGAGATAGAGAAGTAACAGAGATAAAAAATATTACTGAGGATATGATTTCCGATTATGTCAGAGGACTATATGATAGTCATCTGTCTTCATCTACGATAGCACGTAATATCTGTTCAATACGAGCTTTTTATAAGTTTGCGTTGGAAAATGGTAATGTAAACAGAGATGTTTCAGAATTTCTTGAAGCGCCTGCATCACCCCAGAATGAGCCAAGGATTCTTACCCTTAAAGAGGCTGAATATTTACTTTCAATACCAGATGATGCATATATAAAGGGGATGAGAGATAAGGCAATACTGGAACTTATGTATGCTACTGGAATAAGGGCATCTGAAATAATAGGGCTTAATCTTAAAGATTTGGATTTACAGCTTGATTTAATAACTGTAAGAAATAATAAATGTGTAAGACAGGTTCCTTATGGGCAAAGAGCACGTAAAGCACTTTTAAAGTATCTTCAGGATGCAAGACCTGCCTGGGTTCTTGATGAATCTCAGGAAAGTATTTTTGTTAATTATAAGGGAGAAAAATTAAGCCGGCAGGGTCTGTGGAAGATGATGAAGAACTATGTAAAAAAGGCCGGGATAAGAGAAGATGTAACTCCGGATATTCTTAGAAATTCATTTGCTGTTCATATGATAGAAAATGGTGCAGATATAGAGTCTGTAAAGACTATGCTTGGTATTTCAAGTAGTTCTCAGTTAATAAAACATGCTGCTAATAAGAGTAATAAATTAAGGGATGTATATAATAGAGCCCATGTACTTGGCTGATAAAGTTTTGTACATGAGCTCTTTTATTATGCCTGTTCGGCAATTTCGTATATAAGTTTTTCTGAATCATTCCATCCAAGGCAAGGATCGGTAATGGACTTTCCATATGTTCCTTCACCTATCTTCTGAGCCCCTTCTTCTATGTAACTTTCAATCATTACACCTTTTACAAGGTTCTTTATATCATTGCTGTGATTTCTGGAATGTAATACTTCCTTAACGATTCTTATCTGTTCTTTGAACTGTTTATTTGAGTTACTGTGATTAGAATCGATAACAGCAGCAGGATTTATGATTTCACGTTCTGCATATAATTCTGCAAGAAGACTTAAATCTTCATAGTGATAATTTGTTATAGCCTGACCGTGTTTGTTGTTAGATCCTCTAAGAACACTGTGTGCAAGAGGATTTCCTGAAGTTTTTACTTCATATCCTCTATATACAAAAGAGTGTGGATGCTGTGCTGCATATATGGAATTAAGCATTACTCCAAGGTTTCCACTTGTAGGATTTTTCATTCCGGCTGGAACATCAAATCCACTTGCAGTCATTCTGTGTTCCTGATCTTCAACAGAACGAGCTCCTATAGCTACATAGGAGAGAAGATCAGATACATATCCCCAGTTTTCAGGATAGAGCATTTCATCAGCAGCTGTAAGACCTGATTCCTGAAGTGCTCTGATTTGCATATGACGAACACTTTCAAGTCCTGCTCTGAAATCTTCTTTTCCTTCGGGATCAACCTGTGAAGTCATTCCTTTATAGCCTTCACCTGTTGTACGAGGTTTATTTGTATAAATTCTTGGGATTAGTATAAGCTTGTCACTAACTTTATCATTGATTTTAGCAAGTCTGTTTACATAATCACAAACTGCATCTTCGTTGTCAGCTGAACAAGGTCCGATAACTACAATAAATTTATCGCTTTTACCTGTAAATACATCTGATATCTCTTTATCTCTTTCTTTTTTTAAAGCTGCCATTTCTTTTGAAATAGGGAATTCGTCCTTGATTTCATCAGGTGATGGTAACTGCTGAATGTACTGAAAAGACATTTTTCATAACCTCCAAATTATTTTGTAACATGATTAGCTTTTAACAATATATCACTTTAAAGCGCAAAAGTAAATGAAAATATTCATTTTTTATTTATATAATATAGCTATAATTTTTAAAGATTTATTTAGCATAATCTTTAAAATAACTTAATAATTTAAATCGAAAATGAGTATATAATAAAAGTGGATTATGTTCAACATTTTTAAAATATAAAGACCAAAGGAGTTTTATGGATAATACTTCTATTATAGATAAATTGATAGAGTATATGGATAACATGGACGTTGCATCTATGGAAATAGATACATTATTTGAAAAAGCTTCAAGTTATACTGGATATCTTTCTGTTAAGTATAATGTTGCAAAGATCGTTATAGAGGTATCTTTTGTTTCTAACTTTTTTAATATGCCTTCAAATTCCTATTATAATGAGAGGGTATTGGATAATAATATCGGAAGTGAAGAAAACGTATATGTCGTTAAGACAGCTTCAAAAGAGACTGGTAAATGTAAGGCGTCTTTTTATCCTATTGGAGATCATAAATTTACAGATGAAGAGAAATATTCCATACGAAATATAAGTAAGGGCTTTTATATGTTATATACAAGGGCTGCTCTTATGAAATATCTTAAGAGAATCCCTTATGTAGATATGCTAACAGGATTATATAATACTCAGGGTGTTCTTAAATATGGGTATAAATATCTGGATACAGAGAATTATGCTGGTATTTATTTAAACATCAAAGACTTTAGAATAATCAATTCTACTTATGGTTCCGGAAATGGAAATATTCTTCTTCAAAAGTTTGCAGACAAGCTTAGAGGACTCATTAATCCAGAAAAGGAGTTTGTTGCAAGACTTGGTGCAGACAAATTTTTCGGTTTCATATTGAAATCTAATCTGGACAGATTCATAAATATTATCACTTATACAAAATTTACAATTAATTATCATGAAGAAAATATAGTAGTCAGAATAAGACCGGTAATGGGCGTTTATTATGGAAATGCCGGAGATAAGATACATAATTTTATCGAGAATTGTTCTATGGCTATAGATGCTGGAAAAGCCAAAAAAGAAAGACTTACATATTTTGATGAAAATATTCATCAGGAAGCCATAAGATATAAAAATGTAGTTAATAACTTTTTTGAAGCTCTTAATAATGGAAGTGTTAAACCATATTATCAACCTAAGGTATCTGCTGTAACAAAACAACTTTGTGGATGTGAAGCACTCGTTAGATGGATTCATGAGGATGAAGTGGTTTTACCGGAAGAGTTTGTGCCTGTACTTGAAAAGGAAGGTGCAATAAAAAGATTGGATCTCTTTATGCTTGAATCAGTATGTAGTGATATTAAAAGCTGGATAGATAAAGGGATTGATCCAGTAAGAGTTTCAGTTAATTTTTCAAGAGAAAACCTTAAGAATGACAATATAATTGATGATACTCTTAACATTTTACGAAAGTATAATGTTGAAAGTAAGTATCTGGAAATAGAGATTACAGAAACATCATTTTATGAAGATGGTAACAGGCTTGATGAGTTTGTCAGTGCAATGCATAAGCATGGTATAGCTGTTTCGATGGATGATTTTGGAACAGGATATTCTTCGCTTAATTTGTTTAAAAATCTGACATTTGATGTTGTTAAAATTGATAAATCATTTGTTGATGATATCGATGGAAAAAATAATAAGTCTGAAATCATTCTTGATACTGTTTTGAATATGTTAAAGGCATTAAATATTATTGTTGTTGCAGAGGGGGTTCAGACAGAAAAACAGTTTAACAGATTAAGAGCAATGGGATGTGATGAGATTCAAGGATTTATTTTTGATGAGCCTCTTGCTTATTTAGACTTCGAAAAAGTACTTGTAAAGAGAAATTATAATTAAAGTATTCAATGAAAAAGGTCCTGCCGGAAAGCAGGACCTTTTAAGATAATTATTTAGAATTTATGTATCTCTTCTGCAGTCAGACCATATGCTTTTGAAATCATAGAATCAATTTGAGCGCATTGCATATTATACAGTTCGGGTACCTTGTTTCCAAGGGCCTGAGTTGTTTGAGCCATTTCTGATATTTTATCCATTTCTTCTTTTGGTAGAACAGGAATTGGAATACTTTCAAGGAATGCACGTAACACTTTAACACTCTTAAATTTGTGCTTGTAATAAAATTCCACAGCAGAAGAGTTTAGTACAGCCATTATATATGGGATAGGCATACCTTCTATATGAGGAATTATTATATTACAGCTATTCATTGATAAGAGCTTTTTGTTGTCATATACGACTACAGGGTTCTCAGCAATGAAGCGGTACAATAATCTTTCTTCGGAACGATAAATGTATTCAGGAGCTACCTGTTGGAAATTTTTAGGAACAAATTTGATATATCTTTGAGGCATATCGATATTGTATTTTTGTATATCTGCACCTTTTAATATTACTTCGTATTCGTCCTGAAGTTCATCTGTGATAAATACTTTATTGTTTCCGGTTACGATTCCAAGGCCAAAATCCGCATTATCTTTCAGATATACTTTATTTCCGCTTTCCATTTTAGAAAGGATGTCATATTCTTCATCATCAGCAAGTACATCAAAGCTTTCAACATTTAAAGTTCTTGAGGCAATTATAAAACTTCTGTATGGACTTACTATTTTTAGATTAGTACAAAACAGTTCTTCATTTGCAAGTTCTTCAAAATCAGGTACAAGAAATTTCTTTTGTAGAGAAAGAATTATGCATGGACATTGAACTTTGTAAAATATATCTCCAAGATAGTTTATGAGTTTGATATCTGCATTTGCTCTTATATATTTTCTGACATTAAGGTGAGCTTTTACATTTAAAACTGATTCCGGCAGTACAAAGGACATATGTCCATTTTCATTAAGGTGTGAAAGAGCACATTCAATGAAGATATCTGCAGAGTCAGCTTTTTTGCCGGATGCTGTATAAAAACGCTTTCCAAGTAAATATAACTGATCACCGTTAAAATCAAATCCCCATGGAGGATTACCAACAATTACATCTGCTGAAACCTCAGTGTCTGATAATAAAAAGTCGCATACCTTTACATGGTCAAAAAGAATATTAAGATCATCCGTTGTCTGAAGCGCAAATTTCATTGCCAGGTTTATTCTGCATATTGAAGTTGCTATTTCATCTATATCATATCCATACATATTATCAATGGAAGTGACTTTTGTAAGCTGCATTAAAAAATTACCTGTACCACAGCATGGATCCATATATATAGCATCATCTTTTACATCTTCTGAAACGCTTTTACACACTTTTTTTACTGTTTCTGCATCTGTGTAGTAAGCACCTGATGATTTTCTGGTGCTTAGCGATAACAGTGAAATATATAGAAAACCTAGTGTATCTTCGCCTTCTATATAGTCATAGTCAATGTTTTTGAGCATATTGGAATCTACAGAAATAGCTTTTATCTGACTTTCTTCAGTTTCATTTGCCTTTCTCATATTCTGGCAGGATTTTGCAAGGTCATCCAAAAGAGGAGAGATTATATTTCCTGAGATTCTTGTCCTAAGCATAAGCTTTTCTGCACAGTCTGTAAGAAGCTGTTCTATGACATAATCGTTTATATTATTTTCTGTGAGAGAAAGCAGCTTTGTAACTGATAAGAGATTCGATGAATCTGAAGAAATATATGAACGGTACATGGAATTTCCAGAAACGTATTTCTTATTTCTTCTTGCCCTAAGAGCTTTGTTATTGCCACTTTCAAGAGATTTTTTTAATTCTGTTATTTTATATTTATCAAAGCTGTACACTTTATCAGTATCATCGGCAACTTCGATTTTACCAAGCTTTATCCAGTTTCTTACTGTAGCTTCTGATATGCCCAGTATTGTTGCTACATCTTTAATCCCTATTAATTCATTCGTATTTGTCAAAGTATTTTCCACCTATTTGTTAAGTTTTCATTATTTCATGTGTATAATTAAAATAATATTATAACTAAATATATTTCCTGAGGCAATTGAAATGAAAAAAAACAAGAAACTACCATACGGTAAGATTAAAGATATAAATAAATATTTGAGTGCACGATATAATGGAGAGCCTTTGCTTGTGGATAAGGGAAGGGGACTCATAATGAATCGTCAGTCAATGGAGGAAATTACAGGTCGTAAAGTTAATAACTGTACGCTTGTGGCTATTTCAAGAGTTCTTATGTATTATCGGAACAGATACCATAAATACACCATTGACAGAAGTATTAAGGATATATATTTAAAGGTTGAAGAGATTGCCAGAGAATATGGATATACTGATAAAAAAGGAACAATTCCTTTTTTTGTAAAAAATATTACACAGGATGTTTTTGAAGAATATGGAGTAAAAGTTAAATGCAGGGGACATTATATTTGGAGTTTTGAAAAACAGGTGAAAAGAGAGATTCTCGCAGGAAGACCTGTAATACTTAATATTGCACGTGGCGTTTACAGAAACCATACTGTTACCGTTATAGGTTATTGTATTTATAAAGTTAATGGTAAAGAATATCCTGTTCTTAAGGTTGCAGATGGCTGGAATAGAGGAATGCATTATATTGATTATAATGCTTTTTCCAGAGATATCAGTCAGTCTGTCTTTGGTTCATTTAATACAATTAAACTGGTTTGATTTTATATAATTTTTATAAAAGTGTTAAGAAAATTCGTTTATAATATTAATTGTACTTAATATTTCGTGTTGAATATGAGTGGGGTGAATATGAAAAAAAATTTTTACTGGATTGCAGGCCTTGCTTTATTGACTGCGGTCTTTTTAGTTACATTTTATTCTATTAAAGATACTAAAAAGGTATCTGTTCAAAAAAATTCAGAAGACTATATTGTTAATGCATCATCGGATTCACTTGAAAAAAATTCTGCTAAGAAAATATCCAATAATACTATGAAAACAGTTGAAGCAAAAGAAGAGACGGTAGAAGATACTGAAAAAAACGGTTCAGAAATTTTTGCGTACAAAAAGGTCAAGGAACTTGAATTTACAGAGGCTGTTTTGGCAGATGATGATATTGAAGGTAATTTCTTTGATGAAAGTGGAAAAGACGCGGTAGATAAAGTAAGTAGTGATGAAAATAGCCTTCCTGAAAAATATGACTCAAGAGATGTTGATGGTAAGAGCTTTGTGACAGGAGCAAGAGACCAGGGCTATACTTATCTGTGCTGGGCATATGCATGTGCAGGTGCTATGGAAAGCGATCTTATTATACATAATGATGAGATTTCTGCTGATAATATTAATCTTTCAGAAAAACATTTGGGTTATTATAATATGCATTCTGCAACGGGTTCAAAAAATAATCTTATAGATGATGATTATAGAGAACTTGTTAATAGGGATAATGAAAATAATGCCTGGATTTTTGATTATGATACCGGTTATGTTTCGGTTGGCGGTGTTACTGATTATTGTGCAAGTATTCTTACAGCCTGGAAGGGGCCTGTAGCTGACTCAGGTACGGATGCATTTAAAACGCTATATGGAATGGAGGCAGTATTTAAAGATAATGCAGACAAGCCTTCAGATGCTTATAAATGTGATTATCACGTTCAGGGGGTATATCAGATTCCATGCTCTATGGATAACATGGAAGAAGTAAAGCAGCTTATTATGGAGCATGGAAGTGTTACGGGAAGTATAAATGCTGACGATAAATTCTGGCGAAATAATTATACGGATTTATATGATTATGAAAGCTATGGGGGAGATAATATTGCAGATCATGAGATACTGATAGTTGGATGGGATGATAATTATCCTAAAGATAACTTTGTGGTTTCACCTCCTGAAAATGGTGCCTTTATTGCCAGAAACAGCTGGGGAACAGCTTTTGGTGAGGCAGGTTTTTTCTATATTTCATATTACGACAGTATAGTTACAAATAATAATATAGTTGCTTATCATGTAGCATCAAAAGGAGATGATGATTATTTTGATAATAATTACCAGGTAGATGGATTTATTACCAACACAGTTTCTGCATTGGAAGATAAAAAGAATATCGTTTATGCGGAAGAAGCAAATACTAATCCATACGGAGTTTTATATGATGTAGAGGATGGTGCAGAAGTTATAAAAGCTGTTGGACTTTGGAGCATGGAAACAGGACAGTCCTTTGAAGTTAGAATATATAAGAATCCTGAGGTAAAGGATAATAAGATTTTCTTTGATGAGCTTGAAGATGCAGCTTCTACTAGCGTTGTAAAGGCTGCAACAGCAGGTTTCCATACATTTATGCTTGAGGATGAAGTAAGTATGGCAAAGGGGGATTCTTTCCTGTGTATGGTAATTCCGCTTAATGAAGGAAAGCTTTTATATGAAAAAGAGATAGATTTTACCGGCGATGCCAATTATGATGAGTGGAATAATCTTACAGGAAATATCCATACTCATAACACGGCAAGCAAACGAAGCTTCTACCTCTCAGAAGACGG
>JAILEJ010000276.1 GCA_024688095.1 Butyrivibrio sp. | reverse complement strand
TAGTAACTACAGCATTTTCCTGCTCGGATACGCGATAGAAGCTTGATGAAATTATAGAGAGAGCTGCTATCACGATGGCAACAATAAGGATTATTGCAGGGATATTTTTCTTTTCTTTATAGCGTGGAATATCCCCGTTATTATTATTTTTCATACATTACCTCCATTTTTTGATAAAAAGAATTTATTTAGTCCCTCTAAACTTTTAAACATCATTTATATTAAAGTAAAAATATTTTAATTACAACAAATCTATGTAAGAAATAAAAGGGGTTAAGTTGCTAAGTTTGAGAAATAAAAAGAATTTAAAGAAAATATGCATCTTATACATTAAATAATGTAACTTGTGCATATTTATGAATGATTCTTATTTAAATCTGATATAGTAAATTCATAAGATGAAAAAACGGAGGAAGAAGTAATGATAAAGAATAAACTGGTAAAGGGGTTTGTAATAGTAGCAGGTATAATGGCAGGTCTTGTGGTAATTGGATCTGGTGTTGTTGGAGGAATGATTTCTTATGGTGTACTTTATCAGAATAAGGGAAAAGATACTTCATATAACAGTATGATGCAGCTTGAAAAATGGGGATATGATTCAGAAACTTTTTTGAATAAATATGAAGGTACTTTAGTAAGTACAAGAGCAGAGGATGGAAATGAAGTACCTGGAACATATTTTGATGATGACAATAACAAATGTGTGATATTAGTTCATGGAGCGGGCGGAGACAGAACTTCTTCCTATCCACTTGCGGAGGAATATCTCGAGAGGGGATATGATGTAATAGCCTTTGATCAAAGGGGTAGCGGAGTAAATCCTGATGATAAGGTTACATTTGGAATAAAGGAGTCTTTGGATGTGAAGGCATTTGTAATATATGCTAAAAAGGAACTTGGTTATAATAAGGTTTATGTTCATGGTCAGTCTATGGGCGGTCAGACAGTTGCAATTTATGCATCAAATGTTGAGGCCGGATCACAGGAGGCAGCAGATGCAGTTATATGTGACAGTCCGGTACCTGGAATGGAACTTATGTTAAAAGAGATGTTTGGAGATGGGGATACAGAAGATTTTATGGCAAATTATCTTACAGGAATGGGAAAGATTTATATGAAATTATTTAATGGGATTGATTTTGATGATGCAGATACTATCCATGTAGTTGAAAATGACAATATTCCAACTATGATAATTGTTTCTAACAAGGATGAAGTCTGCCTTCCCGAGCAGGAAGAACAAATATATGCTAATATAGCGTGTGAGGAAAAAGCAATTATGTATGTTGATAGCGCCCATGTAGAAGGTGTTATTGATGACTCTAAGGGATATATGGAGGGTACGGTTGAATTCCTTAATTCTTTGAAATAAGGTGGGAGCAATGAAATTAAATTTGTACGAGGATAAGAACAATATTGACGAGCATGTAGATATATATTTTTCTAATATGCGACCTGTTATAAGACGGATTGTTGATACTGTCAATTCTGACAGACCTGTCTTAAGCGGGCGTCCTGCAGATGAAGATCTCGATGATGGAGAAGAGATAATATTAAGTCCTGAGGAGATTTATTATCTTGATTATGTTGATAGAAAGCTTTTTGCATATACTCAAAATGGAGTATACAGGCTAATGAATACGCTCTCTTCATGTGAAGAAATGCTTTGGAATTATGGATTTATCAGAGTTTCCAAATCTAATCTTATTAATATTTATAAAATAAAGCTCTTAAAACCAGATATGAATATGAAGGTCTTTGCAGCTTTTGATAATGGGGAGAGAATATGTATTAACAGAAGCTATAAAAAGTCCTTTAACGAATATTTACAGAGGATGAGGAGGATGGGCTGATGGTAAAAAAATTAAAAGATTTTCTTATACAGCTTGGCTGTGTTTATACGATTGTTTCTGTTACCGGAGCCATAGCTAATGTAATAGGAGGGACACAGACCAATAACTTTAACGTGTTTTTGATGTTTGCAACATGCGCAATTGCAACATTTGTACTTAATTTGCATAATATGTTTGATTCTGTAAGTCCACTTGTTATGATTATACTTCAATATCTTATAGCATGCGTTTTATGTGCGATTATGATTTTTGTTATTAGTATTATTTATGAACCGATATCACTAAGAGGTGTGTTTGAGTATTATCGATCATTTACAATACCATATATTATTCTTGCAGGATATTATTATTATTCGGTTTTTTCTGAAACAAAGAAGCAGGATATTTTAATAAAAGAAATACAAGAGAATAAACAGAAAGAATTTTAATAGAAAAAGCTTCGCGAAATGCGAAGCTTTTTCAGGTTTTATATATTCATTATCAGGTTTTAATATTATTTGAAGAAACTCATTTCTTCGTTCAGCTTTTCTGCTATGTTCTTTAAATCATTTGCAGATCCTGCCAAAGTTGTAACTGTAGCGGAAAGTTCCTGCATTGATGCGCCTGTTTCTTCTGATGAGGCTGCATTTTCTTCAGAAATAGCAGAAAGAGCACTCATTGTATCTACAACAGCGTTCTTGGATGTTTCACAGGTTTCAGCGCCTGTTGAAATCTTATGAACACCGCCTACTGTAGATGCAATATCCTCAAGCATTCCATTTACACTTGAAAGAGTTTCACCAAGTGCAGTCTGCTGGTTGAGATTACTATCTTTTATAGATTTAGCTGCAGAAACAGCTGCATTTGACTGATCAAGCAGAATATCCATTTCTTTTCTGATATCATCAGCCATCTGTTTGGAATCTTCAGCAAGCTTTCCAATTTCTTCTGCAACAACTGCGAAACCTTTACCGGCATCACCAGCTCTGGCAGCTTCAATAGATGCATTAAGTGAAAGAAGATTTGTCTGAGTTGCAATAGATGATATTCCTTCTACTTTGTCGTTAATATTAGTAACTGCATCCTGTGTAGCAGATATTGTTGCGGAAATTTCTTCTATCTTACCGGTCATTTCATTACTTGATTCCTGCAGATTTGTAAGTGATGCAGATGATGCCTCAGATGCCTGCTGCATTCTTCCGGTAAGCCCTTCAAGGTCAGTAGAGGAGCTTTGAACGTCTACTACAGCATCTCCAATGTAGCCAACATTTTCTGAAGCGTTCTGAATTTCATCAGCCTGCTGAGTTGCACCAGAAGCAATTTCCTGAACAGCATTTGATACATCTTCAGCTGTCTGAGAAATCTGGTTAGCCATATCTGATAATTCAAAGGATGATGATTCTACATTGTGTGCAGATTCTTTGATATTAGTAACAATCTCATCCAGCTTACCAATTACAGCATTTGTATTTCCAATCATCTCACCAAATTCATCTTTTCTGCCTGTAAATCTTGTGATCTTTGCAAATTTACCTTCAGATAACTGTGAAAGGGACTGGTTTACATCCTTTATAGGTTCTGTAAAACTAAATGCCATCTTAAATGAAATTGCAATAGCAATTAATAATATTATTATACCGATTAAAACAGTAACAAGAGCAGTTCTTACTGCACTACGCATTACTTCATAATAATCATCTGAAACAACAATGGTATATCCAGTAAGGGGATCCTGATAATATGACATTATAAGAGGTGTTTCAAAGCTTTGTTTATCTATTATTGTTCCCTGCTGGTTCTGGAAGTATACAGCGCCGCTCATATCATAAACATCTTCTGCCGCAATTGAGAACTGAGCATGTGCTGCCATAACGCCATCTCTGTCACATACAAAAGCATCATCGGTATGGTCTGCCAAAACCTGATGCATGGCTTCAAGGTCATAGTTTCTCTGAACTTCTCCAAGAATTGTTCCATCAGTTCCTTTTATAGGAACTGCAATTGTAACCTGCCTTGCACCGGTGGATTTGCTGACAAGAATATTAGAAATATAGGTATTACCCTTCATTGCTTCAATCCAGTATTCTCTTGTGGATACATCTACACAGTCTCCGCCTGATCTTACAATCTGCATTCCGGTAGCATCGGCAATTGCCATTACACTTCCATCATCCATTATATTATCCGCAGCCTGCATCATTTGTATCATTACCTCATCGGAAATGCCAGCTGTTTTTTCCATATATGCTATGGTTGTTGGATTATCTGCAATGACTCTTACAATATTAAGATTGTCTCTGATAACATCTGAATATGTGGTAGAAAGATACATTGCCTGCCACTCCAGAGATTCTTCTGCATCAGCTACGGCACTGTTAGTAGACGTTATATAGCTTACAACAAGTGCAATTGCAAGTGGGATAATAGCAACAGCAAGTAAAATGGCAATAAGCTTTGTTTTAATGCTGTTCTTGAAAGAAATGTTACCTTTTTGTTTTTTTACCTTTTTTTTTGACATTTGTGCTTCCTCCTACATCATTTGATTATTTATGACTGAATAACTGAATTTTTCTACATCATTTGATATATTTATTCCCACATAGATACAAGAAATCCGATAAAGATATTATCTTATATATGAAAGCTAAATAACATATTTATATACTAATATTTTGATAAAAATTTTCTAAAATAGCACAAATCAAAAATAATGTTATAAATATGGAAGAGAGTGTATTTGTGAACTTCTAAATTTTTGGATATAATATGGGGTATTGATTTTGTATATAAGAAGTTATAGACTACAGTTTTTATCTGAAATATGACTTTTGGAACGGAGTAGTAAAATTTATGAATATTTATATCGATTTTGATGATTGCTTATGTGAGACAGCACGTCATTTTTCCTTCCTTGTGAAAGAATTGTATGGAAAAAGTGTGCCATATGAAAATATTAGTTTTTTTGACTTACAGAAATCTTTTTCACTTACAGACGAGCAGTATGAGCATTTGATGATAGAAGGACATAAGCCTGAGGTTCTGATATCTTATGAAGAAACACCAGGAGCATCACAGACTGTAAACAGCTGGCTTGATAAAGGATATGATGTGTCTATAATAACAGGACGCCCAAATAGTGCCTATGAGCCGTCTCGCGTATGGCTTGACCAGCACGGCCTTGAGAGAGTAAAACTTTACTGCCTTAATAAGTATGGAAGAGACAGTTTTATTAAAAACAGTACATTTACTCTTGAACTGGAAGATTATTACAAGATGAAGTTTGACTATGCCATAGAGGATTCACCTAAGGCATTTCGCTTTTTTGATCATTTACCGGAATTAAAGATAATGGTATTTGATCGTCCATGGAATCACGAGAGCGAACTTCCAGGAGAGAACTATAGTAGATGTTACGACTGGGATACTATTAGAAAAAATGTAAGATAGGAGTAGATATGCTGATCAGTATTGCAGTAATCCTTATGTCGGGATTACTTTTGGGAACATTATGTAAAAAATTGAGGATTCCTGGTTTATTTGGAATGATCATAGCCGGAATAATAATAGGTCCGTATTGTGCTAATCTTATTGACGATTCGATATTAAATATTTCGGCTGAAATCAGAAGAATAGCTCTGATTATTATTCTTATAAGAGCAGGACTAAAACTTAATCTGGAAGACTTAAAAAAAGTAGGAAGACCGGCCATACTTATGTGTTTTCTTCCGGCGTGCTGTGAAATGATCGGAATGATCATTCTTGCACCTGCAATTCTTGGAATGAACAGACTAGATGCTGCTATTCTCGGTGCTGTAATCGGAGCGGTTTCACCAGCTGTTGTTGTTCCAAGAATGATTAAATTAATTGATGAGGGATATGGAGTAAAGCAGGGAATTCCTCAGATGATTCTTGCAGGAGCATCAGTGGATGATGTCTTTGTAATAGTAATGTTTACAGCTTTTACAGGATTGGCACAGGGACAGGATTTATCAGTAATATCATTTGTGAAGATTCCGGTTTCGATTGTTATTGGTATTATTGTGGGATTTGTGGCAGGCTATGCGGTATATAAATGGTTTTCAAAGATTAATATGAGTCTTATTGTAATGACAATGCTGTTTTTGTCTGTAAGCTTTGTTATATCGACTATAGAGACAGAATTTCCTGCTATTCCTTTTGCTTCATTAATTGCGATTATGTGTATGGGTATCGCTATAAAAAGACAGGATTCTGATATGGCTGTAAGGCTTTCAGGACAATATGATAAATTGTGGACAGTAGCAGAGATTTTCCTATTTGTTCTAGTTGGAGCATCTGTTGCAATTGACCATGCCAAAGAAGCAGGTTTGAAAGCAATTATACTTGTTTTACTGGTTCTTGTATTTAGAATGCTTGGTGTATTTATTTGTGTACTTGGTACAAAATTAAGTTTGAAAGAAAAAATCTTTTGCATGCTTGCATATACACCAAAGGCAACTGTACAGGCCGCTATAGGTGGAGTACCTCTTGCAATGGGGCTTGCATGTGGAGAAACAGTTCTTACAGTTTCGGTTGTGGCTATATTATTAACTGCTCCGCTGGGTGCTTTTGCAATAGATCTTACATATAAGAAATGGCTGAAAAGAAATATTTAATAATTTTTTTCCTGGTTAGCTTGTGATTTTATAGTAAAAAACCTAGAATAGACATGAGGGTGATGTCTTAATTCCAGAGGGGCTAATTGTGGAAACTATAAAATTTGGATTCAAATATTTTAAAAAGGATTTATTTATTTCAATAATTGCAGAACTTTTTAGTTTTATTGGAATCTTCGCAGAACTTTTGCTGCCTTTAATATCAGGTATTTTAATTGATTATGTTATCAAAGATACAGCTATAGATAATGAAAGCGGCGGGATTTTTCATTTTCTTTTAACTGGAAAATTTGGTGCAGTTCATTCTATGGAACTGTTTTTTTCTGTTGCCGGATTTTTTCTTATATTAGTTGCATTAAGAATAGGACTTATTTATGTAAGAGATCTGATTCAGGAACATGTTGGTTTAAATCTGGAGACATCTCTTAGATATGCTTCTTATGATAAACTTATGCAGCTCGATTCAGATACTATAAGTGATTATAATTCTGGTGAGCTTCTTCAAATTTTAAACAGCGATACAATTATGTTTAAAGAGCTGTTTTGTCATAGAATCCCTTACTTTGGGGATTCTATTTTTATGTTGATAACAACCGTTATCTTAATAGCGTCTATTGATATTTCCTTTATTGTAATACCACTATTGCTGGCTCCCATTATGATATTCTCAGTGCTTACTTTTAAGAAAAAGGCCAGAGAAAATTTCACTAAAATAAGGTCTAACAGTTCAGCACTTAATCTTACTACTCAGGAAAATATAAGTGGAGTCAGGATTGTCAGATCTTTTGTGAATGAAGATTTGGAAAAAGAGAAATTCAACAAGGTCAACATGGATTTTTGTAATACTAATATAAAACAGGTTTCACTTACTGCGAATTTTGAAATGACACTAAATATTATTAAGCAGATTGCGTATGTTGGAACTATAGCTATTGGCGCGTTCCTTGTAATGAAAGGTAACCTGACGATAGGTTATATTCTTTCTTCTTCAACATATGTTGTAAGGTTGATGGCAGATATTAATAGCGTAAATAACAATATAGTTAATATGCAGCAGCAGACGGTTGCAGGTCTTTCACTTAAGAAGTTTATGGAGAAGGAAAGCAGGACTCCTGATAATGGAAGTGCGAATTTACACACAGATGCTCCATATATTGAGATGAAAGATGTTGTACTTGATATAGATGGTCAAAGAATTCTTGATAACATTTCATTATCTATTCCTTATGGCAAAAAAGTTGGAATTGTAGGTGAGACGGGATCTGGAAAAAGTGTACTTTTAAAAACACTCCTTAGAATGAAGGAAATAACATCTGGAAGCATTACGATTGACGGACATGATATAAAAGAATATACACTTGAAACTTTAAGAGATATGTTTTCTTGTGTATTCCAGGATGTATTTCTTTTCTCTAATACAATTGAATCCAACATAGCTTTTTCAAAGCCATACGTTGATCAGAAGCTGGTAAAGGAAGCTGCTGTACATGCGCAGGCGGAAAGCTTTATAAATGAATTGGAAGACAGATACCAGACAATTATAGGCGAGAGGGGAATTGGAATTTCCGGTGGTCAGAAGCAAAGAATTTCTATTGCAAGATGTTTTCTGAAAAACGCTCCGGTTTTTGTTCTTGATGATTCAACTAGCGCTCTTGATGTTAATACTGAAAAGGTATTGCTAAAAGAAATATATGATAAGTTTTCAGAAAAAACACTAATTATTACAGCACATAGATTTTCATCAGTAACAGATTGCGATGAAATCTTATATATGAGAGAAGGCCGTGTAGAAGAGAGGGGAACCTTTGACGAACTGATGCAGAAGAACGGCAGTTTTGCAAGAGTGTACAAGATTCAGATGGAACAGAAAAAGAACAAAGAGGTTTGATATGGCCAAAAGAAATACTTTCTTTCAAGATGAGAAAATTGAAAAAAAGATAGATTTTAAGCAGCTTATGCGAACTGTAAGATTCGTCCTTCCATTTAAAAAGACGATTATTATGGTTGGAATACTTCTGTTTATTTCTTCAATAACATCACTTATTCCACCAAGACTTTTGAAAATAATTGTTGATAAAGTGGTGATTGACGAAGATTACAAGCAACTGGCACTTATGTGCGGAAGTATGTTTTTTCTTGCTGTAATTGAGATAACTGTTACTTATATTCAGACAATTAATATGGGTAAAGTTGGGTTCTCGGTTATTTCAAAAATAAGAACAGACATATTTAATCATCTGCAGGAGCTTTCTTTTGATTATTATGACAGCAGACCGGATGGTAAGATAGTTGTAAGGGTTACTGAATATATAAACGGGCTGGCAACATTTTTTTCAAACTATGTACTTATGTTTGCTGTGTATATTATTAAAGTAGTTGTTGTAAGTATATTTATGCTTTCTCTTAGTCCGTTTCTTACACTTGTAGTATTTTGTACTGTTATCCCAATGATTGTTGCGATTACTCTTTTAAAAAGAATTCTTGGAAAAAGATTTACCAGATTAAGACAAAAGAATTCCAACAGGTCAGCTTTTCTTGTTGAATCTATTATGGGCGAGCAGATTATTAAAAATTATAGTCGAATTGATAAAAATAAAGAAGTATATGATGATATACACCGTAAAAGTATGCGTGAATGGTGGCATATCGTTATTCTTTCAAGACTGAATTCACCAATTGTAATTGGTTTTTGGAATGTTGGAACTCTGGCTATTTTTGGAGTTTCTCTTGCTCTTATATTGTCGGGTAGTACTGCTGTTACAGCTGGAACTGTTATAACATTTACAAGTTATATGTCAGCTTTTAGAGATCCTATTTCACAGATTGCAAATATAATTCAGGAACTTGCACAGGTCAGCTCTAATCTGGAACAGGTATTTGATACTATTGATTATCCGGTAGATATAAAGGACAAAGAAGATGCAATAGAACTTAAAAATATAAAGGGAAAAGTTGATTTTGATAATGTAACCTTTGAATATGACGAGGGACAGCCTATATTGGAGAACTTTGATCTTCATGTAGATCCAGGAAAGACAATTGCACTGGTTGGACATACAGGTGCTGGAAAGACAACAGTTATTAATATGCTGACAAGATTTTATGATGTCAAAAAAGGTTCAGTAAAAATTGATGGAATTGATGTCAGAGATGTAACACTTAGTTCACTTAGAAAAGAAGTAGGTGTTTTGATGCAGGATCCATTTATTTTTAAAGGAAGCATAATCGACAATATCAGATATGGTAAATGGGATGCTACAGATGAAGAGTGTATTGAAAGTGCCAAAATCATTCATGCAGACAGATTTATTAATCGCTTTCCGGGTGGATATAATCATATGCTTGAGGAAAGAGGCTCAGATCTTTCGGCAGGGGAAAGGCAGCTTATAAGTTTTGCAAGAATAGTTTTAAAAAATCCATCTGTTATCATTATGGACGAGGCTACAAGCGCGATTGATACGGAAACAGAAATGATAATAAAGGAAGCACTTGATGAACTTACAAGGGATAAGACAACCTTTATTGTTGCACACAGGCTTTCTACTATAAAAAATGCAGATGAAATACTGTATATAGGTAATAAGGGAATACTTGAATCTGGAAAGCATGAAGAACTTATAAATAAAAAAGGGTATTATTACGAGCTTGCTAATATATGATCCCTAAAATAAATGTAATAAAAAAGCCGTTATCAGGAAATTTTTATAAATTTACCCGGTAACGACTTTTTTTAGTTTGAAATCAAACACCTAAATGTCTTATGGTAAGATATACTGGAAGACCATTTTTGTATTCAATAGCTGGTTCACCCTGAATTAAAGGTCTTGCATATTCCAAAAATTCATTTGTAATATCATTTCCAGCCTCATTTATCCATTCGTCAGGAACTTTTTTTTCAAGATTAGCAACCTTGGATACATCTACAAGATCATAGGATACTTTGTAGGAACCATCTTTTGTAGGAACTCTTTTAATTACAGACATGAGTTCTGATTTTCCGCTTATAGCTGCTTCAACGCCTTTTTTACCAAGTTCAAAAGATTCTTCAATATCTGTTAATGAAGACATATGTGAGGCACATCGTTGGAGAATGTTAAGTTCTACAGAACGTACCTTGCAGCCAAGTTTGGAGCTGACAAGCTTTGCAAGATATCTTCCTGCACCATTAAGCATTGTGTGACCGAATTGATCCTTTACAGCCCCCGCTGAGCTTACGTATGTACCATCCTCATAATGTATTCCCTCTGAAACAGCAATGATTACGTGATCTCTATCTTTCATTTTTTCTCTAAGGTCACTCAGGAACTGAGCATCTGAGAAATTTCTTTCAGGGAGATAAATAAGATGTGGTGCATCAGAAAACTCAGTTCTTGCCAGAGCAGATGCAGCAGTAAGCCATCCTGCGTTACGTCCCATAATTTCTACGACAAGTACGCTTTTGGTACTGTAAATAGATGTATCATATGCCATTTCAAGCATCGATGTTGCAATATATCTTGCAGCTGAACCATAACCTGGAGTATGGTCAGTTATAGGAAGATCGTTGTCTATTGTTTTTGGTATTCCAATTATTCGTATTGGTGAATTGATTGATTTTCCATAGGCACCAAGTTTTTTTACAGTGTCCATAGAATCATTTCCACCAATATAAAAGAAATATTTTATTCCATATTCATTTAAGATATTGAAGATGCAGGTATAATCATCAATTCTCTCGTACTCCGGAATTAAAACATTAATAGCAGTTTCAAGTGATTCAAGCTTGTATCTGCATGAACCAAGATACATAGCTGGAGATATTTTGAGAATTTCAATGTTTTCATCAGATGTACCGATGAGTGTATTTATATCCACGATGTTACGTGAAAGAACACCCTGAATACCATTTATTGCTCCATAAACAGTTCCGATTTTGCCACTTTCTCTGCAGGCCTTTATTACTCCTGCAAGTGACGCATTGATAGCAGCGGTTGGGCCGCCTGATTGTGCAACCAGACAGTTACATAATTCCTGATTCATATAATACCTCTTATAATTTTATTAGCGATATGTTTATCGCGAAGCGGACTTT
>JAILEJ010000268.1 GCA_024688095.1 Butyrivibrio sp. | reverse complement strand
AAATTTACAATTACTCCATATATCACAAGCTATGATTCTTCTTCAGATGATGACAATGAAAAAGTTATTTACTTCATTCCTCAGCCAAATGTTGAAGAGACAGATACAGGATTTGATATTTCTATAAAAAATAAAAAGCTTATCGTTAATTGGGAAAAACTTTCAAATGCCAGTGGTTATGAAGTATATGTATCAAAGAAACAGAATTCAGGATACAAGAAACGTAAATCTACAAACAATGCTTCTACAGTTACAGCAACAATATCTAAGTTAAATGGTTCTAAATTCAATGCAAAGAAAACATATTATATATATGTTGTTGCTAAAAAGACTGTTAGTGGAACAACTTACAAGAGTTCTGTAAACTATGTATATGTATACAAGAATGGTCATACATATATTGGAAAATACAATGGTTAAACTGTTTTAAAAGCACAATAAAAGAACCAATCTTTTCACTTAAGGAAATTCCTTGTGATAAGGTTGGTTCTTTTTATTGTTCTTGTGTTATTGAAAGCACCGCTACTATTAGAGCTTTTATTTCTGCATATTTATATTTTCTTACAAAATCATGCAATGCCTTCATCAATAACTCATCTGGCATCCAATTAAGTCCTGATGAAATTGCTGCTACAATCATATTAGTTCCATATGTCCTTGCAATTCTATATGCTTTTTTTTCATCTTTCCTACTTAAAGCATATAGTATATACACACGTACTCCAACAACATATTTAAAAATTAATTGTTCTACATCACTTGAATCATAGTCTTCACTACATCTAATGGCTGGAAAAATATTTCTATATCGTTCAAGTTCATCTATACATTCTAGAAAATATTGATTAAAAAAAGTATCATCAACTTTTCTTAAACTTATGTCCAAATATTTTCGAGGAATTTCATTATCAGGCATATATTTTCTTAAAGCAAAATGTCTTGTTACAATACCATCCTCATCTTCTTCGTCTGTTGAATAATATGCCTCAGTTATTGTATTTCCTTCACTATCAACATAACTTGTAATATTAGGCTCACGTAAATAATCCTTTATAGATAAGGTGAGTTCAATTTGCGATATATTGACTAATTTTTGTCCTGTATAATAAGAAATTAGCATAAAAATAATGCCTCCTACCATAAATTAATGATAGACTGCATTATTTTTATTTTCAATATTCATTTCCAATATTTAGAAAAGTTTTATCGCTTTTACGTTCTATTTATAAATAATTATTTTATTATTTTTCATTAATTAAATCCTTATACCACTTTAATGAATTTACATATGCATCATATACAACTTCCATATCTAAATTCTGTAGAACTAATAATCTGGATACTTCCTGCCAGGAAGCCTGCTCATATTTGTTAATCATTTCAAGTACAGGTGCATATTTACCTTCACCCTTAAGTAACGCATTTTTTATATCGTCTGATAGCTTTATCATTTCAAGGGCTTCACTCATAGGCTTATCCAAAATTACATCTATTACTGAAAAAAGTCCCATAAGGAACAATTCCTGCTCAAATATTTTTAATCCATATGCTTCTGCTAAATTCTGCGCAAATTTTGCATTTTGCATTGATACTCTTGTAATTTCATTAGGCTTATCTGCACACAATTCCTTGGTAATTGCTGTATTAATCCATTTACGCATTTCCTTCTGACCCAGCATTGCTGCAGCATGGCGAACAGTCTTTACACCTGCATTAACTGTCATTTTATTAACCATAGTCAACAAAGAAATAACCAGTGCAGCATCTCTTTCTATAACATCAGCTGCTTTATCAAGATCATAATTTGGTATATTCACTACATTCATAAGTTCGATGTAATTAACCTTTAATGGAGCAACCTCTTTTTCTCCTTTTAAAATAGGCATTCTAAAAAAGTCACCTTCATAAAGATCATATTGTCCACTCTTCTGCAGCTTATCAAAATCTTCCTGAGAATCGATATTAACAGCAACTAGTTTAACATTCGGAAACTTAATATCAAAATATTTTCTAGCTTTTTCTATAACAATCTTATGATGATCCAAAAAAACATAATCCATTAAAGTCAAAATATTACTATAAGATTCGAAATCTGCTACGTTCAAATTTCTTATTGCAAATTTATATTTCTTACCCTTAAGAACTTTAATTCGTTCAATATACTGCTCTTGTGGTGTAATTGATGGATCCATCAATAATATCAATTTATCGTGAGGCGTTGTCGTCTGTAGATCCAAATCTGAAAAAATAGATATATTATTGATTTCCAGGAAGACCTCTCTATCGCCAGACAATGTCTCTATACCAATGCTGTCAACAATATCAAAACCGACAACATTAGAAGCTCCATCCAAACGTCCTATTCCGAAATAAGTTGGATTTCTTAAATAATTTTGCTTTTGCGCAAAAACAGAATATGAATGTACTTTCATATTCTCATCAAATAACGGCATAAGAGTAGCTAACATTTTAGATCCTCCTTTTGACTATCTTTAATATAAGTATATTACAGAATTACGACAATATACAAGAATATTCTGAGAATAAAAGCAAGAATAATCAACATTTTAGAACTTTTTTCTTTTATTTTTATATTTTTTGTAATTATTATATTTTTTAACTTATTTTCTGATTTATATCAAATATTCTGTTTAATATAAAAGAGAACTACCATACTATGGGAGCTCTCTTTCATAAATCAAGGTTCTTCAATTTTTGTCTCTCTTTCATAATAACCAATCATCTTATCGTCTTCAGCGAGCTGGCCGGAGTATACTCTGCAGTCAACACGTTTACTAACTTTTTCTTTGTTATTATAATTATCGAACAAATTCGTCTTTTTATTAACCGGCTTTATAAAAAGTTTATATTAAACCAAAATACTTACATGCATTCCAAATACCATCATCATAAAGATCTGTAGTAACATAATCAGCAATAGATTTTACATCATCTGAACCATTTCCCATTACAATGCTTGTCCCTGATACTTTAAGCATCTCCAGATCATTTACACTATCTCCAAATGCAAAAGTGTCTTTAATATCTGCACCTATACATTCACATGTTTTTTCAATACCCGTACCTTTTGAATATCCTAGCGGAACAAATTCTACTATCTTTGGATTATGCACTATAAAATAATAATAATCAGATAATTCTTTGAAACAATCTTCTAGACATGTACCATCTGTAGCACATGAAAATTTACATATCTCCCAATTATTCCAGGAGTCAGAAATTGGTCTAAGAAATTCTCCCATATCTGACATTACCTTCTGCCCATAAACATCATCAGAAAAATCATCATAGTCCATATAAAGATATTCTTTTCCTTCAAGAATTGGTTTGAAATGATATTTTTTTAATACCCCTAAAGTTTTTTCAACAACATCAATATCTATTTCACGACAAAACAGTACCTTATTATTCATTTCGATCATAGTACCACAAGCCGATACTATACCATCAAATCCCAGGCTCAGAAGCTTCTTATCTCTTATAAATCCTCTACTTCTACCAGAGTTAATAAATGTTTTATGTCCATTTTCTTTCAATTTCTTTATAGCTTCAACAGTGCTTTCGGGAATTACACTTTTAGAATCCCATAAAGTTCCATCAATATCAAAAAATAATACCTTATTCTTACTCATATAAATGTTTAATAATAGAGATTTAGATTATCTCTATTAAAATACTCCTTCCAATAGCAAAATCAATTATTACGATAACATATAAAATAAAATCCTTCTATACACATATATCCTAATTATATTAAAAAAATATAATTTAAACTATAATCTTTTACGAAGCATAGATTTATGAATTTTTTCACCTAGTTCCAAATTTCAATCAGATATCACATCCTAGAGTGAGCTCGTCACACGAGCTATTTGACTCTTTAATCATATTCTCACGAAATACGCAGAAAATTAGGGTTTCTGTAATATAATCACCAAAACACATACATTTCCAAACAAAAAGCTAACATATAACATAGGTTATATGTTAGTGGTTATTAAAACATTTTATGTACCAATTAAGATGCCAATCTTACTTGAATACAAATTACCTAATATAAAAATTTCATTTTATAGAAAATAGTATGACTTTACTATATTTCCTAAAATAATTTATTTATCTCATTATTCAGTTAAAGTAATTTAATTTAGTAGAGTAATTTCTAACATGAGTTATTTTAACAATTAACATGGGTTATTTTATTCGATCAAATTACCTAATAAACCAAAACTATTTATGATACTGGATAAACTTTGTAATTATTTAAAATATATAAATCAAAATGTAAAAGTTTAGTAATTTTAAAATGAAATACTATATGAATAGAATT
>JAILEJ010000266.1 GCA_024688095.1 Butyrivibrio sp. | reverse complement strand
GTTATCTTCACAGTTCAGACTATTAATGAAGAAAAGAAAGAACTTGAGCAGGTAATAGAGCAGGTTGAGCAGGCAAAATCAGAAAGCAGATCCAAGAGTACTTTCCTTGCAAATATGTCACATGAAATAAGAACACCTATTAATACAATACTTGGTCTTGATACGATGATACTTCGTGAAAGCACGGAGGGTTCTGTAAGAAGATATGCCAAGGATATTAAGAGTGCTGGTGATATGCTCTTATCAATCATTAATAGTATTCTTGACTTCTCAAAGCTTGAAGCCGGTAAAATGGAACTTGTTCCAGCGGAATATTCATTAAAGAAATTGATACATGATGTACACATAATGATAAATACAAGAGCAAGGCAGAAAAATCTTGATCTTGTAATGGATATTTCTGAAAGGATTCCAGATAAATTATATGGAGATGATGTAAGACTTAAGCAGATTATTATAAATCTTCTTACTAACGCAATTAAATATACAGAGTCTGGGAGCATAAGACTTGGTATATATGGAAAAGAGTCAGCAGATAATAATATCCATTTACTTGTTTCTGTAAGAGACACAGGAATGGGACTTAAGGAAGATGAAAAAGATAAGCTTTTTGAAAGATTTTCACGCCTTGATGAAAACAAGAATCGTAATATCGAGGGAACAGGTCTTGGTATGAGCCTTGTCAGCGGTTTGCTGGAACTCATGAATTCTCAGCTAAAAGTAGCATCCATTTACGGAAATGGAAGTGATTTTTATTTTGAAGTTGAGCAAAAGATAATTGATAAAACACCAATTGGCAAAGTTGACTGGAATGAATATGTAGAAGAAGCTGATGAAGATTATACTGTATCTTTTACTGCTCCTGATGCAAAAGTGCTTGTAGTAGATGATAATGAAATGAATCTGATGGTATTTGAAAATCTTGTAAGAGCCACAGAGATAGAGGTAGATAAAGCCGGAAGTGGTCAAATTGCTCTAAATCTTACAAATAAATATAAATACGACATCATTTACATGGATCATATGATGCCAGAGATGGATGGAATTGAAACATTCAAGCGTATAAAGTCTCAGCCTGACGGAAAGAATAAAGAAACACCTATTATTATACTTACGGCTAATGCATTGCAGGGAGCAAGAGATGAATATGAAGAAATCGGTTTTGATGCATTCCTTGCAAAACCAATAGATCCTGATGCGCTAGAGGAAAATCTTGAAAAGTATCTTCCAGAAGAACTTATAAAAGTTGGTGAAGAGAAAAAGTCTGTGAAGAAGGAAAAGAAACCTTCCAGATCTGTACCTCAGATTGAGGGGGTTGATGTAAGTTATGCACTTGAGCATGTTGGAAGCCTTGAAGGTGTGGAAAAAGTTGCAAAACAGTTTGTAAAAGTCGCAATCTCAGATGCTACTGAACTTGAAAAATATTGTAACCAGATTAAGTTCGATAATGATAATATAGATGCATTAGAAAATTACCGCATCAAGGTTCATGCTATGAAAACATCGGCAAGTCTTATTGGAGCTCTTCAGGTATATGGAGTTGCAGCACAGCTTGAATTTGCAGCAAGAGATAAAAAGATTCAGCAGGTAATAGAAACAACACCTTATTTTGTAGAGTTCTGGATAGATATGTACAAAAAGATTAAAGAGTATGAAGATTCAATTCAGGATAAAACAACAAAGGGATCTATTTCGAATGAGATTCTTAATCCATTATTACATCAGTTAATGACAAGCATGTCAGCTTATGATGTTAAGAGCGCAGATGGAATTATTACAGAACTTGAGAAATATTCAGTTGATCCTGAGATATCAGGAAAAATTGAAGAACTAAAAACGGCAGTGGCAAATATAGATGTAGATTTATGTAATCAAATTTGTGGGGAGATAATTAAATGATAGTTAATGGAAACGCAGAAATACTGTTTTTGATTGATGGAAGTATCTCATTTGTTGAAGGCAGTCTTATGGACTTAATTAAAGCTGAAGATATAACAGTAGATAAACTTGATATAAAAGAGAAGTCATTTAAAATGCCTGGAAATCTTCCTAAGCTATTAGTATCTGAAGCAGATATATTATTAAAAAATGCAAAATCGAGAGTATATTTATATGATTATTGTATTGAGCATGGCTCACAGCTCATTCTTATTGGTGAAGATGATGCATTGGATGAGCTGATGAATGTTACAATTCCGGCAATTGTATTGCAGAAATTTGTACGACCAATAAATGCTAAAGAAGCATCAGATAAAATTATAAGCCTGGTTAAAGAAATTAGAAATAAGCAGCTCAGGAAAAAGATACTGGTAGTTGATGACTCTCCTACGTTTTTAAGGACTGCTATGGGATGGCTGGATAAGGACTATAATGTAAGCATTTGTCCGTCTGCATTTAATGCAATAAAAATGATAAGCAGTAATAAGCCGGATTTAATTTTACTTGATTATGAAATGCCTGTTTGTAGCGGCGCACAGTTTTTGGAGATGTTAAATAATGAGGAATATGGAAATGATATTCCGGTTATATTTCTTACATCAAGAAGTGACCCTGAAACTGTAAAAGAGGTTTTGAGTCTTCATCCAAAGGGATACTTGTTAAAGACACAGCCTAAGGATGCAATTCTTAATGCAATAAGCGATTTCTTTAAAAAGAGTATGTTATCTTCGTATAATTAATATTTTATGGAAGAAAGATAAGTGGTAATAGTATTGTTGAAAGCAACATATTAAGTCGTTAAATAATGTAATGGTAGTTATATTTTAAAATCATCAGAAATAATCTGACAGGTATAAAAGTATAACTACCATTTTTATTTAAAAAATAGAACATTGAATGATGCAGGAACAGAAAACGGAAGGAGCATTTATTTATGGAAAATATTAAATTTTTAGGGCAGTGTGGATTCTGGATTAAAGAAAATAATAGAAGTATACTGATAGATCCTGTTCTTACAGAATTATGTGAGGATGGAAAATCTCTTATGCATTATAAGCCGGTTATGAATCCTGAAGATATAGAACCGGATTTGGTATTTTGCAGTCATGATCATATTGATCATCTGGAAACAGAAACTGTAAAAAGAATAGCAAAACATTCTTTAAAAACTACATTTGTTGTACCTGAAGGTTGTGAAGGAATTCTCAATGAAGCAGGCATAACGAAGGACAGATATGTACTTATGGCGGATAAATCTGAGAAAATTTTTTTTGACGGTGAAATAATAGTAAAGAGTTTTTCTACAGCTCATCCGGTTCATCATCTTGATGATGAAGGAAAAGACAGAAATCTGGGATATTGTCTTGATTTCGGAGACAAAAAATATGTACATGTAGGAGATACATATAGAACTGATAGATTATTTGAGAGTATGCAGGCACTTGGAAAGATAGATTTATTATTTGTGCCTATAAACGGAAGAGATGAGGAAAGAGAAGCAAGAGGAATTGTAGGAAATCTTAATGCAAAGCAGGCTGCCAGACTTGCAAGCGATTTAGACGTTAAATATGTAATTCCAATGCATTTTGATATGATGATTGGAAATACTGCTGATCCACAGGATTTTGTTAAAGCAATGAAGGAAATGGATCCTCAAATTCCGTATGAAATACCAGTATTATATAAGGCAAAATAAAAGGTCAATAAATGAGTATTTTTTGATAAATACATTGAGATAAAAGAATGGTAAAATCTTTAACATAAGCCTTAAATATTGCTTTATATATTTTTGGAATAAAATTACAGGAATATATAAAATATTGATTTTGATGAAAATCAGTCTTTTATAAATCATTTAGGGTATATAAATATTTGCAGGAGGGTATTATGGTAGCAAAAAATCCACCTATGGGTTGGAACAGTTGGGATTGTTTCGGGGCAGCTGTTAATGAAGAACAGGTAAAAGAAAATGCAGATTATATGGCAAAGGAATTAAAAAAATTTGGATGGGAATATGTTGTTGTTGATATTGAATGGTTTCAGCCAACAGCTTCAACACATGAATACGAACCATTCTCTGATTTGGTTATGGATGAATATGGAAGACTTCAGCCAGCAACAAACCGTTTTCCTTCTGCAGCAGATGGAAAGGGATTTACATCACTTGCCGGGTACGTGCATGATCTTGGACTTAAATTTGGAATACATATTATGAGAGGAATGCCTCGTATGGCAGCGCATAAGCATCTTCCAATTCTTGGAAGTAATAAAAGCTGTGACCAGGTTGCAAATCCTAATTCAATTTGTACATGGAATCCTGATATGTATGGTCTTTTCTGTGACAGAGAGGGCGCGCAGGAATATTATGATAGCATTTTTAAGATGTATGCTGAATGGGGAGTTGATTTTGTAAAGGTAGATGATATAGCAAGAGAATATCCTCATTGTGAAAAAGAGATAGAAGTCATATCTAAAGCATGCAGAAACAGTGGAAGAGAGATGGTGCTTAGTCTTTCACCCGGACCTGCTCCATTAGAGCATGCTGAGCACTTGAAAACATTTGCTAATATGTGGCGTATAACAGATGATTTCTGGGATAAATGGGAGCTTCTTCTTGCAATGTTTGAAAGAGCTGAAAAGTGGTCCATCCATTCAGGACCTGGTCATTGGCCAGATGCAGATATGCTTCCTGTAGGTTCACTTAGACAGGATTACGACAAAGCAGATTATACAAAGTTTACCAGAGATGAGCAGATAACAATGATGAGTCTTTGGTGCATGATGCGTTCACCACTTATTATTGGCGCACATCTTCCAAAGAATGATGAGTTTACTTTAAAGCTTCTTACAAATGAAGATATTCTTGCAATAGAAAAAGAATCACATTGTGCTCATCAGCTTTATAGAACAGAAGATGAGATAGCATGGATTGCTCCAAGAAAAGATGGTAAGGGAGTATATGCTGCTGTATTTAATATTTCTGATAATGAAAAAGAGGTTACATTTGTACCTGAAACAGCAGAACTTGAAAAATATAATAATGTAAAAGAGCTATGGAGTTCAAAAGCTTTTGACAATAAACCTGAAATAAAAGAAACCATTCCATCTCATGGAGCAGTTGTTTACCTGTTTTCATAAAAC
>JAILEJ010000261.1 GCA_024688095.1 Butyrivibrio sp. | reverse complement strand
ATTGGTAAATTACAGCTTTCACCAGATTCAGTTGTTTATGATATTGGAGCAGGTACAGGTTCTGTCTCTATAGAAATTGCGCAGGGAGCACCTGATATTCAGGTTTATGCTATTGAAAAAAATGAAGAGGCACTTGAACTTCTTGAAAAAAACAAGCAGAAATTTGCAGCAGATAATATTGAGATTATAGGAGGACTGGCACCAACAGTACTTGAAAATCTACCGGTTCCAACACATGCTTTTATAGGTGGAAGCTCGGGAAACATGGAAGAGATACTTCAGAAGGTATTTGAAAAAAATCCTGAATGCAGAGTTGTTGTCAATACAATTGCATTAAACTCTATAAGTAAGCTTATGGAGATATTGGAACAGAATAAAGAATATCAATTTGATATAGTTCAGATGCAGACGTCTGTTGCCAAAAAAGCTGGAGATTATCAGCTTATGATGGGACAAAATCCAATATATATTGTGACTATCTGGAAGGAGAAGGAGCATGAAGCAAAAGATTCCAAGGCTAATGATAGCAGGAACGAATAGTGGATGTGGTAAAACTACAATAACATGCGGCATTTTGTCTGCTCTTAAGCAGATGAACATTAATAGTGCATCATGTAAATGTGGACCGGATTATATTGATCCAATGTTTCATAGCAGAGTTTTTGATATTCCTTCCCAGAATCTCGATCTGTTCTTTACAAGTGAAGAAGAGACAAAATACCTTCTTTCAAAAAACAGTAAAGGTAAAGAGATTACGGTTATAGAAGGTGTGATGGGTTTTTATGATGGGATGCAGATGGATTCTACTATCGCAAGCTCCTATGATCTTGCCAGGTCTACGGATACACCGGTTGTTATAGTCGTAAACTGTAAGGGAATGGCACTTTCTGTAGTACCTGTAATAAAAGGATTCCTTGAATATAGAATGGATAACACTATTAAAGGTGTAATTTTAAATGGTGTATCTGATATGACAGGAAAGCAGTTAACAAAGATAATTGAGGATCAGCTAAGTATTAAGGTTTATGGATGTATTCCAAAATTGGATGAGTTTACAGTTGCAAGCAGACATTTAGGGCTCGTGACGCCATATGAGCTGGAAGATTTAAGAGAGACCTTTAACAGACTTGGAGAAGAAATTCAAAAATATGTAGATATGGAAGGACTTCTGAAACTTGCAGCTACAGCTTCCATGATAGAGGATGATATTCCAAAGAAATTTAAGAAAGTTATATCATCTGATATAGGAGATGGAATTAATATAGCAGTTGCTTTTGATAAAGCATTTTGTTTTTACTATAAAGAAAATCTGGAACTGTTAAAAGATGTGGGCTGCAAACTTATTTATTTTAGTCCTTTGGAAGATAAGGCTGTTCCAAAAGAAGCAGATATAGTTCTTTTAGGTGGAGGATATCCGGAAGTATATGCAAAGAAGTTATCAGAGAACAAAGAAATGCTAGAGGATATTAAAGAACGTATCGATGATGGACTTTTTTGTATTGCTGAATGCGGCGGATTTATGTACCTTCATGAAAGGATGGAGGATGATAAGGGAAATAGTTATCCTATGGCAGGAGTAATTGATGGTGATTGTACTAATAATAAAAAGCTTGTCAGATTTGGATACATCAGTTTAGAAGAGAATGAAGATAACTTCCTTTTGAAAAATGGAGATGTTATAAAAGGTCATGAATTTCATTATTGGGACAGCAGTAATAATGGAGAGGCATTTCTTGCAAAGAAGCCTTCAGGAAAGAAAGAATGGAAATGCTGTCATGTAAATAATAAAGGTGTGATTGGATATCCTCATTTTTATTATTATTCGAATCCTGAATTTGTGGTACGGATTTTAGAAAATATAAAAAGGAAGGTGTGAGAAAAATGGAGACAATTCATGGTGGAGATGTATATCGAAATCCTGATTGTATAGACTTTTCCGCTAATATTAATCCAATTGGCCCCCCGGAAGAAGTAAAGCAGGCAATTAGGGACAGTCTGGATAAGATAAATAATTATCCGGATATATATTGTGAAAGTTTAAGAGAAAAACTTGCAGTTTTCCATAACGTTAATAAAGAGCAGATAATATGTGGGAATGGTGCTGCTGATATTATTTTTCGTTATGTACTTGCATTAAAGCCTTTAAAGGCTCTGGTGGCTGACCCATGTTTTGCAGAATATGAAAAGTCACTTGAATACATTGGAACAGAGGTGAAGCATTATAAAATAAACCAGACAACATTTTGCATTGAAGATGATTTTTTGGAATTTCTTACAGATGATATGGATATTGTTTTTCTATGTAATCCAAATAATCCAACAGGTAAATTAATATCTCATTCACTTCTGTTACGTATAGCAGAGCGCTGCAAAAAGAAGAATATCAAATTATTTATGGATGAGTGTTTTATGGACTTTTTATCTGATGAAAATAAAAAAAGTCTTATAAGATATGTGTGTGAGCAATCATTTATTTTTATATTAAGAGCATTTACTAAAATGTATGCAATACCAGGGATTAGACTTGGATATGGTATATGCTCAGATATCGAACTTATAGGGAAAATGGAGAAAGCAGGGCCGCCCTGGAATGTTTCTATTCCGGCTCAGGCTGCAGGGGTTGCAGCTCTTGAACAGAGAAAATTTGTAGAATATACCAAAACTTATATTGCTCAGGAAAGAGATTATATTGAAAAGAATTTGGAACGGCTGAATATTACTTACTGGAAAGGAAGTGCAAATTTCATTTTTCTTTATGATAAAAGAAATTTAAAAGAATTGTTATTGGAAAATAAGATTCTGATAAGAGATTGTGGTAATTTTGTAGGATTATCGGAAGGTTTTTTTAGAATAGCAGTTAAGGACAGAGCAAGTAACAAGAAAATAATTGAAGTATTAGAAAGCTTGAATTAAAGGTTGCTGGACTCAAGAGAAAAATAAAAATGTATTTTTGTAAGGAGTGTGATAAAATATCTCTTTGTGATTATTTAAAGAGAGGTTTTTGTTATGAAGGAAAAGAAAAAAAGAGCCAGCTTTTCATCAAAGCTCGGATTTGTTTTGTCAGCGGCAGGATCTGCAGTTGGTCTTGGAAATATCTGGAGGTTTCCGTATCTGGCAGCTAAATATGGTGGAGGTATTTTTCTTCTTGTATATCTGATACTTGTTATAACATTTGGATATACAATGATAGTTGCTGAATCGGCGCTTGGCAGAATGACTCATAAAAGTCCTGTTGGAGCATATAGACATTTTAAGAAGGAGCCACGCTTTCTTAAATTTGGAGGATGGATAAATGCAATCATCCCACTTCTTATAGTGCCTTATTATTCCGTAATTGGAGGATGGGTTCTAAAATATCTGTTTGGTTATCTTACAGGTGACATTAAAGAAATAGCATCCGAAAATTATTTTTCAGATTTTATATCAAACGGAACAAGTGTTGAAGCATGGTTTCTGGTATTCTCGGTAATAGTTGTTTTTATTATTTATATGGGAGTTCAGAATGGAATTGAAAGAGTATCAAAGCTTATGATGCCGATACTTGTTGTACTTGCCGTAATTATTGCAATTTATTCTGTAACAAGACCTGGAGCCATAGAAGGAGTTAAGTATTTTCTTATACCTAATCCCGATAATTTTTCCTGGATGACTGTAGTTGCAGCAATGGGCCAGATGTTTTATTCGTTATCAATTGCAATGGGAATCCTGGTAACTTTTGGTTCATATATGAAAGATGATATGTCAATTGAAGGTGCAACATCCAATGTAGAGCTCTTTGATACAGGAATTGCAATTTTATCAGGACTTATGATCATTCCGGCTGTATTTTCATTTTCCGGTGGTGATCCGTCAGTTCTAAAGGCAGGTCCATCACTTATGTTTATTACCATGCCTAATATATTTGCTTCAATGGGCTTTGGACGACCAGCAGGAATTATGTTCTTTATGCTTGTATTTTTTGCAGCCATGACAAGTGCAATCGCTCTTGCAGAAAGTGTTGTATCTACATTTGAAGATGAACTTCATTTCAGTAGAAAAAAATCTGCACTTATACTTGCAGCTGTAATGGTTATACTTGGTTCCCTCAGTTCACTTGGATATGGTCCTCTTGCAGGAATTACTATTATGAAGATGCAGTTTCTGGATTTCTTTGATTTTCTTACAAATTCTGTTATGATGCCTCTTGCAGCAATGGCTACATGTCTTCTTGTTATAAGGATCATTACAGTGGAGAAGATAGAAGAGGAAGTAACAAAAAATGGTGCACCTTTTAAAAGAAAGATTATATTTAATTTCATGATCAAATATTTATGTCCATTTTTCGTAGCTATAATACTTTTTAGCTCAATCGCAAGTCTTCTTGGATGGATTACAATTTAAATAAAAAGTCTTCAGATTCATACCAGAGTCTGAAGACCTTTTTATATGTTATTAAAATTTTATTTTAGTTTAAAAGTTTAGCATTACGCAGAGTGCAGTAGCTGAAACCATCTTCTTCATAGGTATCGAATTCACCAACTACGGTTATAAGGTCGCTGTCCATGGGATAGTCATCAGGATATGTATAATCATCTGTAAGCTCAAATTCTATACCCTGGGAGCAGCAGGCTGTGGCATCCTGAACAATACATGCAAAATAGTATTTGTCATAATTACTGTCGTAAAAGGCTGAATACAAACCACTCATTTTAATTGTTTTGCCAACATAATCTTCTGGTTTTACCATCATATAATATACTTCAGAATAGACCATGGTGCTTGATAGAGAGGTAAGATCTATATCAATTCCTTCAGTACTGCTTAAAGCTGTTGCTAACGATTCATCAGTTTCCGGAACAGGAGCATTTGCATCTACACCGCTTTGACGATCTTCACTGCTTATTCCTGCTGAAGCTTCTATACTACTCCAAACATCTGATGAATCAGATGTGTTTACTTCAGAAGCATTAGCTTGATCTGTTGAGTTAATTTCAGGAACGGAGGTTGAATCTGCTGTGTTAATTTCAGAAGTAGAAGCTGAATCGGCTGTGTTTGAGACGGTTTCCTGATCAGCTTCTGCAATTCTTTGTTCCAATACATCATCAACACCATTTGTCTGATTTGTATTTCTAAGTGAAGGATTATTACTGTTTCCACACCCTGTCAGTAGAGTTATGGCCGCAAGACATAGCCCTAACTGTTTAAATCTGTTCATTAAATATTGCCTCCAGAACTTATTTTAATGCTTCTTTTAAAACTTCAAGGTTATTTTCCATAATTGAAAGGTATGTTACACCATTTTGTACATCATCAGCAGTTGTAGACTGAATAGAATCAAGAGTAAGGATTTGCTGATCTTTGCTCTGAGTATTTTCTATAATTGTCTCAGCAATTTTGTGTTCATTTCCTTCAATGGTAAGGACTGTATTTAATCCAAGTTCATCTATCTTTTCTGCAAGGAAAGTAATTGTTTCAAAACTTGCTTCTGTTTCCGCAGAACATCCTACAAATGCAGCATAATATGAAAGACCATAATCATCTACAAGGTAACGGAATGGAAAACGATCTCCGAATAGAACAGTAGTCTGAGTACCTTCAGAAACAGCTGTTTCATATTCACTATCAAGAGTATCAAGCTGCTCAATGTAAGATGCTGTGTTATCAGCATATGTCTGAGCGTTATCCGCATCTATAGTCTGAAGTGCTTCTGAAATGCTGCTTACAAGAGTAGAAGCGTTACGAAGTGAAAGCCATACATGTTCGTCATATTCAACTTCTCCTTCTTCATGTTCATGCTCATGATCTTCTGCTTCTTCTTCATGCTCATGATCTTCGGCATCTTCTTCGTGTTCATGATCATGTCCTTCCATTCCTTCAACAACTTCTTCTTCCTTAACTGATGTGCCGAGTACGTCAAGAAGGTCTATTACAACCATGTCAGGGTTTACAGCTTCCTTTAATACATCATCTACCCATTCATCAGATTCTCCACCTACATATATGAAGAGATCTGCTGTAGAGATTTTAAGGATATCATCTGCTGTTGGCTGATAGCTGTGAAGATCAACACCATTATCAAGAAGCATTGTTACTTCT
>JAILEJ010000206.1 GCA_024688095.1 Butyrivibrio sp. | reverse complement strand
CCATAATCTTTTGCAAACTTTTGCGCTTTTTCAATTGTTCTTGAACCAATAGCATAACACACTGTCTCTGACATTTTGTTAAGAGTCTGTGAAACTACTGCAGCAATTCCTCCTGCGCCTAAAATACCCACTTTCATAGTTAACCCTCCTACACTTATCGTGTTCTACATTTTTACTATATTGCCATACTATAATTATAACTAAAAAAGCCCAATATGCCATAATCCAACAAGAATAATATGACATATTGGGTTTTATTTTTAAATCATCCTATCTTCTTATTATAAGAATCTTCCATATCAAACTCTGTCTCATCAATAACGCCTGTACGTTCAAGGACTTCACGCACACTATTTACAGGAATTATATTTAATTTCTCTTTTACTTCATCAGCAACATCTATAAGATCCTGTTCATTTTCTGCCGGAATGAATGCCGTTTTTACTCCGGCTCTCTGTGCAGCCATAAGCTTTTCAGGAAGTCCGCCAATAGGTGATACAATTCCTCTAAGTGAAACCTCTCCTGTCATTGCAATATCAGGAGCTACAGGTCTTCCCGTCACAAGAGAAGCAATTGCTGTTGTCATTGTAATTCCTGCAGATGGTCCATCCTTTGGCACAGCGCCTTCTGGAACATGGATATGCAGATCGTTTTCCTCAAACATTTTTTCCTTCTCAGGGAAAATAGATTTTACAAGACTTACAGCTATTTGAGCAGACTCTTTCATTACATCACCAAGCTTTCCTGTAATAATAGTCTGTCCTTTTCCTTTGGTGAAAAGAGTTTCTATATAAAGGATCTCTCCTCCTACACTTGTCCATGCAAGTCCCGTTACAACACCTTCTTTTTGCTTTTTCGGAACTGTTTCATGGTGAACCGGACGCATATCAAGATCTGTTCTTAACTGTTCTTTGGATATTTCTATCTTCTTACCATTTTCTTTGGAGAGCATGACTGCCGCTCCCCTGCACAATGCATCAATTCTCTTGCGAAGTCCCCTTACTCCGGCTTCTCTTGTATAATCCGAAATAATTGTTTCTATAATCTCATCAGATACCTCAATCTGGTCTTCCTTAATGCCCATAGCATCCATTGATTTTGGCAAAAGATGCTTTCTTGCAATACTAAGCTTCTCAGCAGGCGTATATCCGGTAAAGCTTATTACCTCCATACGATTCAAAAGAGGTTCAGGTATGGTATCCAGACTATTTGCTGTACAGATAAAAAGTACATCTGACAGATCATAAGGAACATTCATATAATGATCTGTAAAAGTATTATTCTGCTCAGGATCTAGAACCTCAAGCAGTGCACTTGCAGGATCCCCGTTATATGATGCACCGATCTTATCAATTTCATCAAGTACCATAACAGGATTTGAAACACCGCTCTTATTGATTCCATCCATTATTCTTCCTGGCATTGCACCTATGTAAGTTCTTCTGTGACCTCTTATATCAGCTTCATCTCTTATTCCGCCAAGGCTTACTCTTACATACTCTCTGTTAAGGCTCTTTGCAATACTCTTTCCAATACTTGTTTTACCTGTTCCCGGAGCTCCTACAAATAAAAGTATTGATCCTGACTGCTTATGTTTCAGATTCATAACAGCAATCTGCTGTATAATTCTCTTTTTAACCTTATCAAGTCCATAATGCTCTTCATTAAGAATTTTCTCAGCCTCTGACAGATCAATATATTCAGCCTCTTTTTTATCCCAGGAAAGACCTGTCACAAAATCAAGATAATCATATAGCATTCCTGTCTCAGGGCTATTTTTTCCTTCCTGTTTAAGTCTTTGAAGGACCTTTTCAGCCTCTTTTCTTGCATCCTCATTCATTCCGGACTGTTTTATCTTTTCCTCAAAACGCTGGATATCAGTTACATTTTCCGGATGCATTTCATCAAGTTCCTTTTGAAGATATTCCATCTGCTTCTTAATAGCCGACTCTCTATAAATATCCTTGTATTCCTTCTCCTGAGCAGATGCAGCATCTGTAGTTACTTTTGCAACTTCTACATATTCAACTACTTCTTTTTCCATCATCTCAGAACGCTTTTTTGCATTATCCTCAGCTATAATTGCATATTTATCTTCATTGGAGTTCTTCATCCAGTAAGATAAAGATGCTACTATCTCTCCAACATTCTTCATGGTATCAACCATTGCATTTATAAAACCTGAAAACTGAAATCTTGAAGAAAGATCTTTCACCTCATTTTTTAATCTGTTCAAACGTGCAGCTTCCTCTGCCTCATCTACAGCTTCTGTATCATATCTTCTTGAAATCGACAGATCAATCTTTCCACTCTCATCTATATTTAATTCGTCAATATTAACTCTGTGACTTGCTTCAACCACAAGATATCCATCAGGACTAATTTCTGTAAGAACCCCAGAAACACCAACAGGATAATAATTATCCTCACTCATTTCCTCTCTCTTTTGATAATACTTATTCTGAATAAGTACTACCTTTTCATCTTGTACAGCCTTTCCTCCAGCTCTCTTAAATTCATCAGTCTGAAAATAAATCTTTCCGCTTGGAATAAGCTGCTTATTATATACAGGTACAATTATCATGACTACCTCCTGTTGTTAGCACTCTTTTCTAGTGAGTGCTAATGCTTTGTTAAAATGAAGACCCCTTCTTTCAAAGGAGTCTGTTAAACATTTCCTACTTGCTATTACTTTTATAGTCGTTTCAATACACGCATTTTTATTTTATCTAATTGTATTGCGTACAATGTTTTATAAGATAATATCACCTGCTTATTTTTTTGTCAACATTAAAATATTCTAACCCTATTTTTTCTTCAGGATTAAACTCTTCCGACTCCATATATCTATATATAGAAGCCTGTAAAGCTCTGCATTCCGGATATTTCTGATAATGTGAAAGATTCATACCTGAAACCAATAGCTTTCCGTTTAAACATTTAAATTCACAAAGAAGACCCATATTTCTCATATATGCATAGCTATCAAGGACAGTAACTATACTTTTTGCACCTTCCGGTAGTATAAATGCTCTCTGCCCTGCCATGATCCACCATTGATAGTTTGTATGAAACTCTGTGGGGAAATCCTTAAATACCGGGTGCTCCTTATCAATTAATAGCCCCATGCTTCCTTCCTGTGTAGCAAAGGTTCCAACCGACCAGAAATCTGTTGAAAATGTTGATTTTACAGATTTAGAAAAAAAGTCCGTTTTCATATCAGGTGAAAAATAAACCTTTCCCCCATTTTCAAGTATCTCTTTTGCCTTATCATCAATTACTCTGGTTTCATATACAGAGGATAGTTCCGCTTTTTCCAAACTCTTTTCATCATATACCCATATAGGATATGTATTCTTATATCCGGAAAAAGACACCTCAATATCCAGCCTGGAATTATGCTTTATAAACTCCAGATCAATTTCTATAGTCCCTATATCTGTAAGCTTTCCCTTAAGAGCACATGTATCTTTTTGCAAATCCCATTTTTTGAAAAATCCTGCACACTCTTCATCATCTGATTTCGAGGGCAAACTGCATTCTTCATCTGATTTTTTACCCAGACCACATTCATCATCTGTTTTATATAACAGACTATAATTCAGACTTCCTGTAATATCTTTATCTGAATAATTTGCCAGCTTCACCACTGCCTTTAATTTTTCCGTATTGATATATGTATATTTTTCAAGATATATGAGTGGTAATACCTGCGTAAAAAAGCTGCTAAACCGCTCCGGAGAAGCGAATGAATAAGGTTTACTCTTTAAATGTGAATTAAGCATTCCAACAAGCGCTGTTCCCTGCCCTGGAAAGTCCTGCAAACCAAGAAGAGATATTCCGGAAAAATCCTCTGTTCTAAGGGCAGCTTCAACCTCTTCCCTGTAACACAGAAGCGAAAGTTCTCCAGTTGCCTCAACTCTTCTTTTCCAGGAATCTGACATTCCTTTATTAATTACCTTATCCTGTATGAGCTTATAATTATCAGGAACAGTAACACCTTTAAAATCCTGGATTTCATCAAAATCCGGTAGCACCTCGTACTGCCCAACTTCAAAACTAAATACAGGCTTTGAATACTCTTTTCTAAGAGCATTCATAGTATTATCATAATTTTTCACAGCTGACGGATATTCATTATTCAGGTACCCTTTCATACCATCAAATGTTGCCCTTAAGTCAAGTCCCTTATATCTCATTGAAGTATAAAAATCGCTTGCACTATCACAGCCTTTTTCTCCATAAAAAGCATTCGAGCCAATAGCATACAGTCTTGTATCATCAAGTTCATGACACTGCTCCAACAGTTCATGCATATAAGACATTCCAGACTCATCTGCCTGAAGCTCATTTCCAAAGGTAAGCATTACAAAAGAGGGATGGTTTCCGTATACATTAATTATCTCCAAAAGCTCTTTTTCATAATAATTTCTGGACTCATCACTACCGAATGCATTTTTAGGATTCCAGTTTGATAGCTCAGGCTGCATAAGCATTCCAAGCTTATCTGCGGCTGTAAAGGCTGCATCCGGAGGACAATGAGAATGAAACCTTAATAGATTTACTCCATATGCTTTATACGTTTTTATAATCTGCTCCCACGCTTCTACCTCTGTGTCTGGATGCCCCTTTTCAGGATATACAGCACAATTTGCTTCTGATCTTAAGAAGATTCTTCTTCCATTTAACTGAAAATGTCCCTGTCCGTCATCCCCAAAATATCTGACTCCAAAAATTCCTGATACTGCCGGATCATCATCATAAGATTTTAATCTGACCTCTGCGTTATATAGATTTCCTTTGTATTCATCCCAAACCTTTATGTCTTCTATAAGCTCAATATCTCTTATTTCAATCTCTGTCCTGCCTTTCAGAATTCTGACATTAATATTGATCTCATTTTTAAAGGCACTGCTCTTAATACATATACTTCCATCGTATCCGGTTTGTGAGTTGATATATACTTTAACTCTGGCTTTTCGGTATTTATCTGTATATACATTTATCCCTTCGACAAAATCTTTTTCCTCAATCCGAAGTCGCAGGTAACCCGTTATACCATTCCAGTTGGTCTGAGTTTCATCTGTTGCAGCCGATGAATATAAAATGTCATCATGAGGCATTCCCTTATAGCTGTTATCTGAAATGAATTTTATTTCAGAACCCTTATGCAAAAAATCTGTAACCTCAAAGCAATAAGGCGTACTAAGAGTTCCTCTTATTTTTTCTATTTCACATCCATCAATAAACAGTCTAAGACTCCTTGCTCTTTCCGCATCTATAAACAGTCTTTTTCCTTCAGGAAAGCTTTCCTTAAATATTCGTGAAAAAAATGCTTCTCCCTCATATGTATATTTCCTTGTAAATCTTGTAGCTATCAAAGATTCCTTTGAAAGAGACTCATTCTCTATATAATTCTCATCCTGATGAAGCTTTGCATGGTATGTGTCCTTATATCCAATACTATTTCCATCAAGAGTTCCCGGGAAAAGAGCCGTCCATTTACTTCCGTCAGATAGTTCAACATTCCACTTTCCATTAAGATCAATACAATCCATATTTTATCCCCAAATCATTGAAATATAAAACTTACTAAGCTGGTGTAAAGGATCTGTTTCAAGAGCTTTCTTAAACCACCTTTCAGCTTCAGCTTTTTTTCCAAGCCCAAAATTTCCAAGCCCCATCAGATAATAACAATGAGCCTCATTCTTCTTATTCATATCCGTTTCAAAAACCGACATATCCGGCATGGAAACAGCAAAATAGTCCATTACGAACTTATCTTTAATATGTCTTTCTCCATAA
>JAILEJ010000163.1 GCA_024688095.1 Butyrivibrio sp. | reverse complement strand
AGAAATGACAGATGCTGTTCCAAACCTGACAATGAAGGTTGATAGCAAAATTACAACTGATGAATTTCTGCTTGAGGGTATTAGAACAGCTCTTCACAGCGCAAAGCCAAGTTTCGCAAATCATGAAATGTTTAAGTCTGAACTTGGAGAAGATTATGTAATTGCAAGCTGTTATAACGGACTTAAATATGGTGGTGGTTCATATACTCTTTGCAGACTTATTCTCGGTAATATTGCAAAGAAGGCTGATAATATTCAGGATTTCCTTGATGATAAGCTTCCATATGTATGCGATGTGATGGCCAGATATATGGATGAGAGAATTAGATTTGAGGTTGAGGAAAGCGGATTTTTCGAAAATAATTTCCTTGCAAAAGAAGGATTTATTAGTAGAGATAAGTTTACTGCAATGTTTGGACTTGTAGGACTTGCTGAAGCTGTAAATATACTTATGGCAAAAGAAGGCAAGCAAGGAAGATTCGGCTCTGATAAAGATGCGGATGATCTTGGCGTTTTGATAATAGATAAAATTAATGATTTTAATCTTCATCATGAAAATAAATATTGTGAAGCAACAGATAATCATTTCCTTTTACATGCACAGGTAGGTATTGCTCAGGACAAAGGCGTAACACCTGGAACAAGAATACCTATCGGAGAAGAACCTGAGGAACTTATAGATCATCTTAAGAATATTTCCAGATTCCATAAATATTTCCCATCAGGAACAGGAGATATATTCCCTATTGATGCTACAGTTCATAGAAATCCGGAATATGTGCTTGATATCATAAGAGGTGCCATGAAACAGGATATCAGATATCTGTCTTTCTATGGTAGTGATAGTGATGTAATCAGGATCACAGGTTATCTTGTGAAGAAATCTGAAATTGATAAGCTGGAAAATGGTGAAAATGTTAAGCATGATACTACAGCTCTTGGTATGGGTGCAAAGCATAACGGACATATTCTTGAAAGAAAAGTAAGATGAGTCTGGTTCCAGTAAATAAAATAATTCCCTTTAGCAGTGTTGATGGTCCGGGAAACAGAAGTGTAGTGTTTCTTCAGGGCTGCGGATTTAACTGTCAATACTGTCATAATCCTGAGACAAGAAATATGTGCATTAATTGTGGTATATGTGTTTCAAAATGTCCAACTGGTGCATTATCAATGGAAGAAGGGGAAGTTATATACGATTATTCAAAATGCTGCTTTTGTGATAATTGTATTAAGGCATGTCCGAATGGTGCAAGTCCCAGAATCAGATGGATGAGTCCACAGGATGTTGCGGATGAAGTTGGCAAAAATGTTCCGTATATTCGTGGGATTACAGTTTCTGGGGGAGAGTGTACAACATATCCGGAATTTCTTAGAGCTTTTTTGGAAAAGTCAAAGCAGATGAATCTGACAACTCTTTTAGACAGTAACGGTTCGTATGATTTTTCAAAGGATGAAGAGCTTTTAAATGTTACGGATGGAGTAATGTTAGATATAAAAGCGTTGGCAAAGGATGAGCATATAACAGTTACAGGTGTATCTAATGAGTCTGTGCTAAACAATATGGAATATCTGGCATTAAATCATAAATTATATGAGGTCAGAACAGTAGTTGTACCAGGTCTTTTTGACTATGAAAATACAATAGCAAATATAAGCCGTATGCTTTCAAAATATGATGATAAGGTACGGTATAAGATTATAGGATACAGAGAAAATGGTGTAAGAGAAAAATATAGATTATATGAAACACCATCTCGAAATCTTCTGAATGAGCTTGGGGATATTGCTCTTTCTAATGGAGCAAAAGATATATGCATTATTTAACTTAATAAAAAGCTTTACCAAATAAAAAATTTTGGAGGAACGAAAGTGGCTAAAAATAGCAATATGGATGAAAATCAGATTGTAATTCAGATGAAAGATATAGTCAAAAAGTTCGGTGACTTTACGGCTAATGATCATATCAATCTGACTGTTCATAAGGGAGAGGTACATGCAATTCTTGGAGAGAATGGTGCAGGTAAGAGTACTCTTATGAATGTTCTTTATGGTATGTACAGACCAACATCCGGTTCGATTTATGTAAATGGCCAGGAGGCTATAATTGATAATCCACAAAAGGCTATTTCTCTTGGTATTGGTATGGTACATCAGCATTTCATGCTTGTTCAACCTTTTACTGTTACTGAGAATATCATTCTTGGAATGGAACCTATGAATGGAATAACAGTTGATCTAAAAAGCGCAAGGGAAAAAATTATTGAACTATCTGAAAAATATAATCTTATGGTTGACCCTGATGCCAAAATTGAGGATATTTCTGTAGGAATGCAGCAAAGAGTGGAAATTCTTAAGGTTTTGTACAGAGGTGCAAATATTCTTATTTTGGATGAGCCTACAGCATCACTTACTCCTCAGGAGATAATTGATCTTATGGATATCATTCATAATCTTACAAAGGATGGAAAATCTGTAATTCTTATCACGCATAAGCTTAAGGAAATTAAACTTGCAGCTGATAATTGTTCTATTATCAGACGTGGTAAGTATATCGATACTGTAAATGTTGAAAAGACAACTGAGGATGAGCTTGCTTCAATGATGGTAGGAAGACAGGTTTCCTTTAAGGTTGATAAAAAGCCACAGACACCAGGTGAAGTAGTTCTTGAAGTTAAGGATCTTCATGGTAAAGATTATCGAGGCGTAGAAATACTAAAAGGACTTAATTTAAAGGTTAGAAGAGGCGAGATTGTTGGACTTGCAGGTGTAGACGGAAATGGTCAGTCTCAGCTTATTGAAATTATTACAGGTCTTTCCAAGGCAGAATCAGGAAATGTATTAATGCATGGTGAAGATGTTGTTAATAAATCTCCAAAATATATATTTGATAAGGGAATCACAAGTATACCTGAAGACAGACAAAAGCATGGACTTGTTCTTCCATTTACTGTTTCTGAAAATCTTGTTCTTCAGAATTTTGGAAATGAAGAATTTTCGAATCATGGAATACTTGATAAAAAGAAAATCAAAAATCATGCAACCGAGCTTATTGAGAAGTTTGATATAAGACCTGTTGGCTCAGAGGACAGACCTGCTGGAACTCTTTCAGGAGGAAATCAGCAGAAGGTAATCATTGCCAGAGAAGTTACTAATAATTCAGATCTTCTTATTGCATTTAATCCTACCAGAGGACTTGATGTAGGTGCTATCGAATTTGTACATAAATATCTGGTTGAACAGAGAAATAAAAACAAGGCTGTACTTCTTGTTTCATTTGAGCTTAGTGAAATAATAAGTCTTTCTGACAGAATTGATGTTATATTTGATGGTCAGATAGCAGGCAGCATTAATGATGGTAAATTTGATGAAGCTACATTAGGATATATGATGGCAGGAGGAAAAGCAAATGAATAAGAAGTCAAAGCTTTTAAACAGCAATGCACTTTATACGTTCATTGCGATTATACTTGGTTTCGTTGTAGGAGCAATTCTTCTTTTGATCATAGGTGATGATCCGGTTGTTGCTTACAGCAAACTTTTTTCAGGAATTTTTGGTAAACCTAAATTTATAGCTTACAGTATTGTTTATGCAAGCCCACTTATATTTACAGGTCTTAGCGTAGCGTTTTCGTTTAAAACCGGTGTATTTAATATTGGTGCAGAAGGTCAGTTTGTAGTTGGTTCAATTACAGCAGTTATGATCGGAATACTTGTAAAGGCACCGGCACCAATACATATTCTGTTATGTCTTATTGGTTCAGCAGCCGCAGGTGCTCTTTGGGGAGCTGTAGTAGGTCTTTTAAAGGTAAAAAGAGGAATTAATGAAGTCCTTTCTTATATCATGTTTAACTGGATTGCATTTTATCTTTCTAACTTCATTGTTAATATGAAAGTATTTATGAGAGACAGTGGCGGAGAAGCAACAAAAGATATAGCAGAAACAGCTGAGATTGGTGCTCCTGAGTTTATTAAAACACTTACAGGATGTACTGATGTTAACTGGGGGATAGTACTTGCTATACTTGCAGCAATTATCATGTGGTTTATCATGGAAAAGACCACTTTAGGATTTAAGCTTCGTGCTGTTGGATTTTCAAAGACATCAGCTGAATATGCAGGAATCAGTTCTAATAAGGTATTTATGATATCAATGTCAATTTCCGGTATTCTTGCAGGACTTGGCGGAGCAGTACAGGTTCTTGGCATGCAGCACAGAGTAAGTCAGTTTGCA
>JAILEJ010000143.1 GCA_024688095.1 Butyrivibrio sp. | reverse complement strand
AAGATTTATCAGAACCTGTCTTATTCTGAGAGTATCTCCAATTACTTTCTTGTGCTTTATCTCTTTTAAATCTGTAACAAATTCGTGCTTATGCGCAATGACCTGAGGCTTAATAATTGTTTCTATCTCTGTAATAAGTTCTGTAATATCAAAGTTTTCCTCCTGAAGATTCATCTTTCCGGATTCAATCTTGTTCATATCAAGAACATTATTTATGAGTCTTAGAAGGTGCTGACTGGAAATACTTATTTTATCCAGACAATCCTCTACCTTCTCCTTATTATCTATATTAGCCTGTGCTATGGATGTCATACCGATTATACCGTTCATAGGAGTTCTGATATCATGACTCATACTTGACAAAAATTCTGATTTGGCCTCATTTGCCGCCTCGGCTCGTTTTAAAGCATCCCTTAAAAGCTCTGCCTGACGCTTTTTCTCTGTAATATCAACAAATATTCCTATGTATGTAACTGGTGTTCCATCTTCTCGTCTTATGAGTCTTCCCATTGCATGATACCAGTGCCAGGAACCATCCTTTATCTGTAACTTATATTCAACATCATAGGTTTTTTGACCAGAATAATCTTTAATTGTACTTCTAAATTCATTCAACACATATTCTTTATGAGATGGATAAAGTCGATCTGACCATGCTTCGATCGTATCAGGAAAATCTGTTTCATCCTTATATCCAAGCATTCTTCTAAACTCATTGCTCCATCTGACTGATTTCATTTCGCCTTTTTCATCAAATTCCATTCCCCACATTCCAGAATGAAGCGCTTCATGTATAACTTCTATAGTAGAATTTTTGTAATCAACGGCGTTATTAAGCTCTATTATAATCGAATCTTTTTCCTTTATTTCTTCGGTTATTCTCTTATTAGTAAGCTCAAGTTCTTTTATCCGTTCCTCTAATTCTTTTATATCCGACTTGTTATCCATAAACTCACACTCTCAAATGTTTAAAATAAAATTACAATAAAAAGACTTATCCAAGTGCAACATCCATCATCATCATCACAACAAATCCAATAGCAAAGCCTATTGTTGCAATATTGGAATGCTCACCTATACTTCCTTCAGGAATAATCTCTTCAACAATTACATATACCATAGCTCCTGCCGCAAAGCTGAGAAGATATGGTAAAAGTGGAACCATGATACCAGCAAGAAGTATAGTAATAAGTGCGCCTATTGGTTCTACCAGTCCTGAAAGAGTTCCATATAAAAAGGATTTTCCCTTAGTTGCACCTTCTGAACAAAGAGGCATGGATATGATAGCTCCCTCAGGAAAGTTCTGAATAGCAATACCAAGTGATAATGCAAATGCAGCTGCAAGGGAAATATTTCCATCACCATTTAGCATACCTGCAAAAACAACACCTACAGCCATACCTTCTGGAAAATTGTGAATTGTAACTGCCAGAACCATCATTGTTGTCTTTGCAAGTGCTGTTTTGGGTCCTTCTGGTTTATCATCTCCCAGATGTAAATGTGGTACAAGTCTGTCTATTGCAAGGAGTGCAAAAATACCTATCAAAAATCCTACTGCCGCCGGCATAAAACTAAGCTTTCCCATTCCATCTTCTTCAGCCATTTCCATTGCCGGAACAAGAAGTGACCATACAGAAGCTGCCATCATAACTCCTGCAGCAAATCCAAGTAATATTTTTTGTAATTTGGCATTCATCTCATCTTTCATGAGAAAAACCATAGCAGAACCAAGTGTTGTTCCCGCAAAAGGAATCAACACTCCTATTAAAACATTTATATTCATAAATACGCCCCTCATTTCCATCTAATTTCTACATACTACATCGATAACTTTTCTTATAATATTAAGTATACCATAAAGAAATTCAACAATTTATTTCTTTAATGTATCACAGACCATTGAATCAATCAGATTTTGCAGTTCTTCGTAGCCCTCATCTGTAGCTGCTGCATCATCTACTCTTTTCATCAGAAGTCTGCTCCCACCAAAATACTTTCTTATCTCGATATCCATTGTCTTATACTGATTAGCATAATCATTAGTTATGACATAATAATCGTTCATTCTTTCCCATCGCTCTGAATAACTAAGATTAGTCTGCTCATTTTTTTCATAACTATCTTTAATCGGTAAAATAAGATCATATTTTCTTATTGAATATCTAACAAACTTTGCAATCATGGGATCCATGTACTTCTCTACACCATTATAGATATCTTCTATGATAATCTTATCTGATTCATACAGGTCATCCATATGCTTATTTCTCATTACTTTTTCACACTTTTCAAACAGTGTGCCTTCTTCTATCTTCTTTACTTCTGATCCGTATAATTTATAAACTATATCGCAGAAAAAAATTGAAGTCTTAACTAAGTCTAATTCATAAATAATCTGATCCATTTATCTGTTTTTGTTTTATTTAACAAGTACCTTTCTGGCAATCTCGATGCCTATTTTATAAGGAAGTGGCCTTAAAGCTTTATCTGCTTCTTTTAACTTCTCCCTGATATTTATATGCTGAGGGCAATGCTGCTCGCATTTTCCACACTCAATGCATTGAGATGCAAAGCCCGGTTCTTTTCTAAGTCCCATATTTTGTGCAAACTGAAAACGGCTTGCTGATTTATTTTCCATATACATCAGATTATAGTAAAAGAAATTTCCAGGAATATCTACGCCCTTAGGGCAAGGCATACAATATCTGCAACCCGTACAGCCAACCTTTTCTTTTTCCTTTATTATTGTTTTTATCTGATCTACAAGTTTAAAATCTGAATCATCAAATGTACCAGGCTCTGTATTTGAAGCAATTCTGATATTTTCATCCAGCATTTCCATTGAATTCATTCCGGATAATACACAGCTTACCTCGGGCTGATTCCATAGCCATTTTAATCCAAGCTCAGCTGCAGTATATCCTTTATCGGAAGCTTCAAGTAATTTCTTTCCTTTTTCAGGTATATTAACAAGCTTTCCTCCTCTAAGAGGTTCCATTATAATTACAGGGATACCTTTCTTAGCTGCAGCATGAAGACCGGCTCTTCCAGCTTGTGAATGCTCATCCAGATAATTATACTGTATCTGGCAAAAATCCCAGTCATACGCATCCAGGATTTTTAAAAACATTTCTGTATCTCCATGATAAGAAAAACCAATGTTTCTTATTTCACCACTGGCCTTTTTATTTGCTATCCATTCTTCAATACCAAGAGACTTCATATGCTCCCACTCAGCATAATCTGTAAACATATGCATTAGATAATAATCAATATACGTAGTTCTAAGCCTGCTCAGCTCTTCGTTAAAAATCTTATCAATCTGTTTCGGCTGCCTCATCAAATACTGCGGAAGCTTTGTTGCTATACTGACTTTCTCTCTGCAATGATTTTCATCAAGAATACGACCCAGACACTCTTCACTTCCAGAGTATATATATGCCGTATCAAAATAGTTTATTCCCTCATCAATTGCATGCAAAATTTCCTTCTCGGTTTTTTCATAATCTATGCCGGTTCCCTTTTTGGTAAACCTCATACATCCATAACCAAGCTGGGAAATTTCTTTTCCATATCGGTCTTTCCTATATAACATTTTCTCCTACCTCTGTTCACATCATTTTCTAAAAAATACAACTATAATTAACTTGCCAGGTCTCTTTTATTATAGAAAATAAATGACGATAATACCACAAATATAATTATAAAATATCCCGTAACAAACGATAAAACAGGCCTTTCAGTTCCTGAAAAAATTTCCGAAGCATTAGCATAAGAATATGGTCCCAAAAACAAATAATCTTTCATATCCGGAACTACTCTTCCCATAAGATCATATAGATAAAAAAATAGTGCAATTCCAAGGCCAATACCCATTCTGTTTTTCCCGGACAAGGACGATATTCCAAAACAGATTGCTGCTATCTCTATATTCATGACAAACTGGCTTGCCATAAATATAAAAAACTCCTTGTAGGACAGTTCTTCCCCAAGTACAGCAAACCCTGTTAAATATAAAATGGCACAAATAATAGTAAAAGCAATAAGCAGAAGCAAAACACAGATTCCCTTTGCCGCCATTATTTTATTTCTGGATACCGGAAGCGAAAATAAAAATTCTCCGGTATGACCTTCTTCTTCCTTTGATAAAATACCAATTGCTGTAATTGCTGCAAACATAGCACTGCCAAGGCCATGTACAGTTCCAACCTCCGTTGCAAAATACCCCTCAAGCGTAGCAATACTAAGTGTACTCATTCCAAATGCATCAGAAAAAGCTCCCATGTTTGAAAAGGCATCTGCCATTTCTTTCATATCTCCCTGCATACTTTGATACAACAATATACATACAAGCCCCATACCTCCTACAGAAAGGCCCCAGATTAGAAGGCTCTTTAAATTTAATTTTATCTCTTCACATAAAATCACTCTCATTTTTTATTCCTCCTCATCTTCATAAAATTTCAAAAATGTATCATCATCAATTCTTGGAGTATCAAGCATGGTAAGCCTTCCCTCTCTCATGATCGCAGCATTTTTGCAGTATTTATTTACTTCAGTCAAAACATGCGTTGATAGTAGGCACGTAGCTCCATCCTCTACATATTCACTTATAAGTTCAAAAAACTTCTTTTGGATTAATGGATCCAGCCCGCTTGTAGGCTCATCAAATATAAAAAGCTTTGGTCTGTGTTGCATGGCACATACAATACTTACCTTTTTCCGGTTTCCAAGAGATAATTCTTTTATTCTCTTTGAAGTATCTACCTTTAGTCTTTTGCAAAGCATTTCTGCCTCTTTTTCACAATCAATTCCTCTTACCTTTGCCGCATATCTGATCACTTCTCTTACTTTCATTTCCGGGTAAAACCATGCTTCAGAAGGCATATATCCTACATTTCTTAATATCTCTTCTCT
>JAILEJ010000130.1 GCA_024688095.1 Butyrivibrio sp. | reverse complement strand
CACTGTATCTGGTGTGTACTCTATCTCACCGGTCGTCATATATCCTGTTGCAGGCACTCCTGAAACCGTGAAATCAAGTCCGACATATTTAGTCGCAAGGATTGTTACATTAACTCCAACAGTATCAATATTCTTGGATATCAGTGAATCATCAACTTCATTTCCATCTGAATCATATAGGATAATCTCAGAATTTGTTCCAATGTTGGATGTGTATCCTGTTACCTCAACCTTTACTCCGGCAGAAGTTACTGTACTTACAACTGATTCAGGTCCCGAAATTCTTATCTGGTTCTGCGCTACGGTTACATCACTTACAACATATCCATCTTCAACTGTTCCTGTTGTAGTTCCTGTAAGTCTAAGCGTCTTGGAAGCCTTGTTTTCAATATTAAGCTCTACGGCCTCAACACTGCCAGTCATGCTCTGAACCTGATTAGAGTATTTGTTGGTGGTAAGTGTTATTGGTACCATGTACTCATTTCCAACAAGTGTCATATCATCCATATCTGCACTGGCAATTATGTTATCATTTGAAAAAGTATCCGCAATTGATCTGGGCGCGTAAATAGTGACAGTTCCTATCACATCCGTATTGTTAAGGACCTGATAAACCTGCCCATTATCTGTTACCGTGCTTGCATTTTTTAAATTTACTGTTATGTTATTAAATCTCACAGGTATTACAGGATCATTAATATTGGTAATAAGAAACCATAATGCCGCGGAGATTATAACTGAAGCCAGTTTATAGCCCCAGTTTGAAGTAAGTAATTTTTTCATAGTTTCTTTGCCTCGTTCCTAAGCTTGAATCCCATGAATCCTTTTTTCTTTTCTTCGTCCGGTTTATCCTGTATTATCCTGAGTCTCTCTTTTAGTCTGTCGCTATCAACCGCTCTTTCAAGGGTTCCATTATAAGCAATACTTATTTTTCCAGTCTCTTCTGAAACAATTATTGTAAGAGAATCTGTAACCTCTGAAACACCAACACCAGCTCTGTGCCTTGTTCCGAGCTCTTTTCCTATATCTGTATTATCAGATAGTGGAAGGTAGCAGGTTGCTGATATAATCCTGTCTCCTCTTATAAGTACAGCACCATCATGAAGAGGTGTATTGTGTTCAAATATGTTTATAAGAAGCTGGCTTGTAACAATGGCATCAACATCAATTCCGGTTCTTACAAATTCATGTAATGAATTGTTCTGCTCAATTACTATAAGAGCACCTGTTCTTACCTTTGCCATCTCAACACAGGCTCTTGTTATCTCATTTATAGTCTTGTCTGAAAATCTTCCTTCTCCTCGTCCGGCATCTCCAATATTAAGCATTCCAAGGAAAAGATTTCTGTTACCGAGCTGTTCAAGTGCCTTTCTAAGCTCGGGCTGTAAAATTACTACAATAGCAATAACTGCAATACCAAATACATTCTGTACTATCCACAGGATTGTGCTCATCTGAAATAAAGCTGCCAATATAATAAAGACAGCTATCACAATTACGCCTCTCAAAAGAGACCACAATCTCGTATTTCTGGCCCAAACCATTATATGATATATCAAAAAGGCTATAATCAGTATTTCTACAACGTCAGTCGTTCTGATAGTAGGCATATGCAGGGTGGCCAGATTATTGTCAAAAAAACTTTGAATCTGCTCCATTTCAATCCCTTACCTTAATGAACTTAAATTATAAGTTCTTAGTTATCTAAATCTCTAAGACTTCTTTCCGAAGTGCGTGTGCGCTGTGCGCTCTGAGTTCTGGTAGTGCCCTGTGTCCTTGAAGCAGTCTGAGTTCTTGTACTGCTTTGTGACTTTGTAGCTGCCTGAGTTCTTGAAACTGAACCATGAGATCTGTTGATCTTTTTAACTCTTCTTTCAGGTGTTGCAACTGATACCTTAGGCACTGCTTTTACATAGTAATAATATTCATCATCCTCAAACTGGACTATTTCCGTTCTCGAATAATCCAGGTTAAAGGCAAAGAACTGAATACATTTCAGAATTGCCCCTGAAAAGAGAATTCCAATGATTATACCTGCAAGTGAAATCTGAGTTTCAAATAAAAGCTCTCCTACAAGTAATCCAAGAAGTTCCACAAGAAGTCCTGCTATAATAGCAACTTCCCATGCATGTGCAATTGACATTCTTCTTATTGCATAAACAATTATAAGTGCAACTGCAAATGTTATTATTACCATGTACATTTCTTTATTTCCAACAATTTCAGAAACTACTGTCTGAAAATGTCCAGCTGTCTCTTCTATATCTGCAGCACTAAATGATGTAGCATTTCCTGATACATATGAAATCATGTAGTAAACCATAACTCCAAAGGACATTGAAACAATTGATACAGGTGTACCAAACAGTCCAAGTGCTACAGGCATAACATAAGGAATGTTCATAACACAAAGTATCGGAGTAATGAGCACCGCAAGCGTATCCTTAGGCGTAAACCTGAAATACAAAAGGAACATCAGAAGAAATACTATTCCGACTACCAATGCACATTCCAGCGAAAGTGCATATAGGTGCACCATTGTAAAACCCGCCGAAGCAAGTATTATGAAGTTTGGTGGTAAAATTGAACATAAAAGTGAGACCATCAGTACAACAAGTATATTTGTAAGTGAAGACTGATAGCCTATCTTTGAATTAATGATTGCGATACAGATTATCGCAAGCAAAAATTTCCACACATATGTAATTATTGTCTCGTATTTAATATAAAACTGTTTAATATATTCTCTAAGTTCTAGTAATGATGTCATAACTGTTATTCCTTTTCATATATTTTCTGGAGTGTTTTCAGCTGTCCGTAATATGTTTTCATACTGTTACGCATCCTTGAATACTTATAAGAATAAACAATATACGATATCAGCGAATATACACCAACAAGCAAAATATAATAGATAAGGAACTTCTTGCCTGTGGCAATAAGGTCTGTATTATAGATATTCTTTAATACACCCTCAAAGTTATATAACACATAGGCAGCGACCAGTATCAGATAAGCAATAGTCGCACTTATTACCGACTTGAGCACGCTATATCCGACATAGTCGCCGCGGAAATATGTATTTACATCTCTGTTTTTCTTCCCCTCGTGCTTTTCGAAAGCAGCCATTTTAGTCATCAAAATGACTCTCTCCTCATTTAACATAGCTTCTCCTTTTTACTTAAGTAAAGTATTACAGGAATCGCATACCGCCCTTTTCATCTTTCTTAGGTGGTTCAGGCGCAATCTTCTGTGGCTTCTTGAAACTGTCATTCAATGTATTAGCCATAGATGC
>JAILEJ010000124.1 GCA_024688095.1 Butyrivibrio sp. | reverse complement strand
AGGAACACCTGCTCCAAGTGATTTCGCGGTTGTAATAATATCAGGTGCTGCACCGGCTTCTTTCCAATATTCAGATGCATAATACTTTCCAGTTCTGCAGTTACCACACTGTACCTCATCTGCTATAAGTACAATTCCGTTCTCGTCACAAATCTTTCTTACTGCTTTTACCCACTCTATTGGAGCCGGTATAAATCCACCTTCACCCTGAAGAGGTTCTACAATGATACATGCAACTTCTTTTGCAGGAGCACCTTCATCAAATACTTTTTTCAAACCTTCAAGATAATATTCAATTGCCTCTTCCTCTGTAAATCCCTTTGGAGCTCTATACATATATGGATAAGGTGCTCTGTAAATTCCAGCAGGGAATGGTCCCATTCCAAGTGCATAGGATTTCTTAGCTGTAAGTGCCATCGTAAGATTAGTTCTTCCATGGAAAGCTCCTGTAAAGCATATAACATTACTTCTTCCTGTATATGCCTTGGCAATCTTGATTGCATTTTCATCACATTCAGCTCCGGAGTTTGCAAAATATGTCCTCTTTTCATCTTCCTTACATGGCATGATCTCATTTAATTTTTCTGCAAGCTCAATGTATCCTTCATGAGCTACTATGTTAAAGATAGTATGGAAATATCTTTCAGCCTGCTTTTGAACTGCCTCTACAATTCTTGGATCTGAATAACCTGCATTAAGAACTCCAACACCTCCAATCCAGTCAAGGAAAATATTTCCATCTACATCCTGGAATACTGCTCCTTCACCTTTATCTATAACCATTGGATATATAGTTCCACACAATGCCTTTGGAACTGCTTTATCTCTTCTCTTAAGAATGTCCTCAGCCTTTGGTCCAGGTATCTTCTCTGTAACGATTTTTGGTAATGCTTCTCTCATAGTCTTTATCCTCCAATTGATATTCTTATAGCAGCTTTCTAACACAAAAGGCGCCTGTACTTTTGTACAAGCGCCTTTGCTAAACTGTTTTCTTTATTTTGTTCTTGAAAAGATAATAGCATAATATTTTTCATTTACAATTGGAAGCAAGAACTAACTTTATTGTAAAGTTTTACAATGATGCTTTTAATCCTCCATTAACTCATTTATCCTGACAGCAATAAGAAGCTTACTTCTTACCTCCGTTGAATACAGATCTTCACCTAGCAGTTCCGAAATCTTATTAAGATGATATGCAAATGTATTTCTGTGTAAAAAGAATTCCTTTGCAGCCTCATTCATATTACAGTCTTTTTCCAGATAAGTTCTTAAAATCCCTACATAATTCGTTTCATTTTCGGCATCATATTTTTCAATTTTCCCTATTGTGTCCTTTTTATATTCTTTGAGACTGTTTACATCACCTATTGCAAATATAATATTCCACAGTCCCATATCTGTTCTATAGATTACAGATTTTTTCTCTTTTCTTGCCATTCTGCATATATAACTTAAAACACTGTACTCCTTATGCAATGACTCAACATCAATATTAAATCTTCCGACAGCATAATATAAAACCACCTGGTCCATGACAACTTGCCTGATGTTTTGAATCTCCTCTATTATTTTGTCACATTCATCATGATTTCCTTCCGGAATTATCATGGTCAGATATTTTTCATGTCTGAATATTACAAATGTTTCCCTGTATTTATTTAGGACTCTTTCAAATATAACCCGCAGATCGTAATATATTTTGGTTATATCCGAGCTGCTTTTTAAAGAAGGCATAATTTCCGGAAAGCATTTGATCATACAATACTTTTTGGATAACAAATCATTTTTCCTAAGATATGGCATATATTCCTGCTTCTCCTCCGGAAAGAAAATTGCAGATTTAAAAGCGGAGCACAGACTTCTGTCAGCCTCTTCACTTCTTATGATCATGCTTCCAAATTCTCTTGAGATTTCAACAAGATGAACCTCCCAGGGAAGTGTAAATATTGGAAAAGAATTCTCATTTGCATATTGTATAAGCTCCTGTGAGACTTCCGAAACATATTCACCT
>JAILEJ010000397.1 GCA_024688095.1 Butyrivibrio sp. | reverse complement strand
TGTATCAAAGATTGGAAATGTAGAAGTCTCCGGTTATAAGCTTGTGATCAGTAAGGAAGGTGACGCATCAGTAACTTCCACTATAGATTGCTGTACTTCTACTGAGTATGATTTTTCAGATTTTATCAGAGAAAATGGAAGTGGTTTATATTCTGTTACTATTAGTGCAGTAGCTTCTTCTGAAAATAATGAAAATTATAAAAATGCAGCACAGTATGGCACATCTGCAACATCTGGTCAAAAGCGGGCAGTTCTTGTAACACCGATTTACAGTACTGACGATATTACAGCTGCAGCCGGTAATTCAAAGGCAGATAAGAAAGTCTATGTCAATGAAAACAGTCAGATGGACAGTTATGTTGTAATAGCTGGTGAAAGTACTGTATTAAATGCAAAGTATGACTGGGCTGGAACCGGTATTGATGGAACTACTGTTTATAGTACCGGTTATGAAGTTGACAGCTTTACTGCTTCCACAGAAACAGGAGTTACAACAGGAACTGCCACAGATAATTCTTTAACAGGAAGTTTTACAGGCACTGTTTCGATAACAGATGATGTAACTTCTTCCACCATAAATGTAATTTTGAAGTTGAAGAAGAGAGCTGCTGATGGAACAGTTTCAATAACAGGAGACATAGACAATTATCCATATGGTTCACTTGAACATAATCCATACACAGCTGACTTTGTATCTTCTATTGAAGGAATTGATTATACATATACTTATACCTGGTATTACAAATTAAATGGTTATACGTATAAGAGCGGTTCAAGTGTAAAGGATGTTGTGAAAACGATAGATGATTCAGGAAATGTATCGACTTCTGAAAACGCTATTGTATGGAATGATAAGACATTTACTTTCCCAAGAGGACGACAGGCTAATACTTACAATGTATATTGTGATGTTACAGCAACCAGAAAAGATAATGGAGAAAGTGTAACAAAAACAGCAACTAAAGATTTTACAATTTATAAGGCAACTGATGGCGACCCAAGATATCTGATACTTACTGTAAACAGCTGGGATTACGGCTCGGCCAGAAATCCGGCAAACTGTGTGCCTCTTTTTGGTAAAGATATGGGTACTGTGACGATTTATTACAGTAAGAAGGGTGAAAATGACTGGACTACAACTGTGCCAACAGAAGTAGGAAGTTATGAAGTATATGCGCATTCATCAGGTACAGATTCATATCCGGCAGTTACTTCTGAAACTAAAGAATTTACTATTAATAAAGTAACACTTGCAGAACCTGAGAATTTCACTATGGTACCGGTTGATAATAATCATTACGGACTACTTCAGTGGGATGCTGTAACAGGATATATAGAAAATAACGGCGGAGCAGGATCTGCATCAAGAGTGTCAGTTTCCTATGAAGTGAAGGTATATCTTAATAACAGTATACTTGGAACTGAGGTTGTAACTGGCAGTGAGCTGAATGTTCTTAATTATATCAATGATGAGGGACATTATAAATTTACGATTCAGGCATTTGCAACTGACCCGTCAACCAATACTGTAGGAAATAATAATAATTGTAATGACAGTGAAGTTGTGACCCTGAATACTCCTATTATCGGCGCAACAGTTACTACTGATATTGAAGGTAATTCAAAAGAGTATGATGGAGAAAGTGTTACTATCACAGCAGGTTACTCAGATTCCTCCAGTTCATATGAATACGTTTGGTATAAGGATGGAGCTGAAATAACAGGCGCTACAGGTAAGACGTATACTATTTCTGAAGTAAGTGATTCAGGACAATATTCTGTTAAAGTAAAGTCTACAAATACCGGAGATGAATGGGTATCAAGTAAGACTATACAGGTTACTATTTCGCCAAGACCGGTAAAGATTACAGGTTTTTCTGATAGTAAAGACTATGACAATCTGGCGCTTAGTCATGCAGGCACCTATACAGGTGATGACCTTACAGGAAAATATACTATCAGTTATGCAGGAACTGCGGATAGTACGCAGACAGCACTTGTTAAAAATGCAGAGCTTGTAAGTCTTACATATAGCGGAATCATTACAGATGCAGGAACTGCAGATAATACACCATCGGGTGCTGTTATCAGAAATTCTGAAGGAGATAAGACCTCTGATTATGAGATAATTTATGTGCCGGGAACACTTACTGTTAATAAAATTCCTGCCACAATAACGGCACCTTCAGATAGTAAAGTATATGACGGAACAGCACTTACTGCTCCTGGAATCGGAACCGGGGTTGCAGACGACAAGAAGGTTACTGTGACAGGTCTTTTGACAGGACATGAGCTTTCCTGCGTAAGCATGACTACTGAAAGTACGATTACAGATGCAGGTACAAAGAGTAATGTTATTGATACTTCCAGTATTGAAATAATTGATACGACAGATAATAGCAGAGATGTTTCTGCAAACTACGAATTTACAAAAGTAGATGGTACATTGACAATTACAAAGGCTGAAGCTTCAATATCAGTTTCGGATGCGGAATATACATATGATGGAACTGCAAAGTCAATTGCAGCAGCCCAGATGACAGGTGCCGGTACATTTAAAGAAGCAAAACTTCAATATGCACTTGTTACAACAGATGCAGAAGGCACAGAAACAGTTGGCACAGCAAAAGACAGTCTTAGTTATGTACATGCAGGAGTATACAAGATACAAATAAGTCTTGCAGAATCGACAAACCACGCGGCTGCAACACCTGTATACGCTACACTGACAATAAACAAAAGGCCTGTTGCATTTAAGGGAATTACTAAATCCAAAGAGTATGATGCTACACCTCATTCAGTTACTGATACTGAATACAGCGTTGTTTCAGGAAGCCTTGCAGATGGTGATTCTATCAGTTCAATTGATGTATATAATGATGGAATTATTGTAAATGTTGGAGAGACTGAAAACTCGCATGTAAAAGATGCAGTAATCAAAAATTCTGCCGGAAATATAGTAAATGATGATTATGCAGTAACATATCAGGATGGAGAATTGTCTTTTACAAAGAGAAATATTACAGTAACAGCCAAGGATCATACCAGAAAATATGACGGAACAGCTCTTGAAGTTTCAGTTCCGGCGGATGTTACTTCTATGTCAGATGAAAACAATTACTACTATACTGTTGGAAGTGGTGAGCTTGCAGGTACAGATACTATTTCTGCAATTACCATATCAGGAAGCCAGACCTTAGTTGGAAATACAGATGCTATTCCATCTGCAGTCCAGATAAAAAATGGAGCAAATGATGTTACCGGTAATTACAATATAAGCTATGTACCTGGAACTCTTACAGTAACAAAGAGAGCTATAAGTGTAACAGCCAAGGATCAGACAAGGGAGTTTGATGGAACTGAGTTTTCTTGTAGTGGTATATTTACACCGGATCAGAATATGTATGAGATAGGTGGAGATGGACTTGCTGATGGTGATACAGTTGAAACCGTTAGTCTTGTCGGCTCGCAGTTTAGTGTAGGAGAATCTGATATTACACCAAGTAGTCTTGTAATCAGGCATGGTAGTGATGATTATACTGATAATTACGAGATTACTTATAATAAGGGAAAAATATCGGTAACAAAGGCCACAGTAACTGTCACAGCCAAAGAGTTTTCGAAGGTGTATGATGGAAATCCTCTTACATATCAAGGTGCAGACTTTGATACATCAAAAGAAGCAATAACTGTAACAGGACTTATGGGCAGCGATCAGGCTTCAGACATTACTCTTACAGGAACTGTAACAAATGCCGGTGAAGTAAAACTTGTAGCTTCAGGACTTAAAATAACAAGAGGTAACACAGATGTTACGGATAGTTACAACATACAGTATGTTGATGGTAAGCTTGCGGTTACAAAGAGAGTAATTACAGTTACAGCAGGAGATTCCACAGGAGAATATGGAAATAAATTCAATGCTGAAGGAGTAACATATACAATTACCGGTGGCAATGAGATTTCAGAAGGCGATGCAAAGATAAAACTTACATGTGCTGTTACTGAACATTCAGATATTGGTGATTATGATATTATCCCTAAAGCTGATAGCAGTAACTATGAGATTATTGCTGTGAATGGAAAATATACTGTTACTAAAAGGCCGATAACAATTAAGGCAGATGATAGAAGCAGCAAATATACTCCAGGAATGAATCTTGAGCAGAATAAATATACTTTAACACGGGGCGAACTTGTAGAAGGTGATAAGATAGAAAGCGTTTCTATTGAAGGAAGACAGATGACTGTTGGTTCAAGTATTAACAGACCATCAAATGCGGTTATCAAAAACGGATTTAGAGATGTTACAGGAAACTATGATATCACCTATGAAGAAGGAACTCTCGTCGTTGAAAAGGGTGAGCAGGAAATTCTGGCTGAAGATCTGACAATAGAATATGATGGACAGGAACATACAATAAGTGAAATAGTTAAGAGTCTTAAGTATGATGATGGAAGTCAGATAAAGGTATCGGTTGATGAAGATACAGCAATAACTCTTGATGCTCTAAATGTAACTTACACTGTAGCTGAAGATGATTTATATGCTGCTGCAACAAAGACGGTAACGGTTAAGATTACAAAGAGACCAATTACTATAACTGCGGATTCAGATTCTAAGACTTATGATGGAACTCCGCTTACAAAGAATAGCTGGAGTATCACTTCAGGAAGTCTGGCAGATGGTGATGAGATATCTTTGGATAGTCTTACTGTGCAGGCTGATAATAGTGAGGGAAGTCTTACTGAGGCAGGAACTGTTGCTAATAAGATTACCGGAACGGCGGTTATTATGGATGGCGATACAGATGTATCAGAATACTATGAAATCACCTATGTGAACGGAAAGCTTACAGTAAATGCCAAAGCTGAAGAAGAAACAGATGATGCAAATGATTCTTCAACAGAAGCAGCATCAGAAGAATCATCAAATGGTATTTCAGAAGAATCGTCAAATGGTAATACAGAAGAATCATCAAATGGTAATACAGAAGAATCATCAAGCGATAATTCTAAAGAATCGTCTACAGATAATAATGCAAATGCTGGTGGTAATGATACAGAAGATGTGAAGGATTCAAGCGATACTAAGAAAAAAGATGATATAGTATCTGATGATTCCGGAAATGGTGACAGCAAAAAGTCAGGTGATTCAGGCAGTAATAAACAAGCTGATGAAATAATTCAGGAGAATGGTAGTGAAGATAGTAATACAGATAATACTTCAGACAATGCATCAGGTAATAATGATGAAGCTACCAGGACTTCGAACGCAGAAAAGTCAGAGGTTGTAAAAGATGTCACCGAGGAAGAGAAAACCGGAAAAACAGTTTCTGGTACAGAAAATGAGTCTAAATCCATAATAATAAAGGACACAGCTTCAGATTCAGAAGAAAACTCTGCTGACAATGGTAATATCAGTAAAGTGCAAGAATCAGATAATAACAATACTGTTATTGACTATAGTAAGTATGTAGTTGGAACAAAGAACTCTTCTGGTACATCAAAGAGTAATGAAACAAGTACAGATACAAACAGTGTAACAGCTCCTGAAAGTGAGAAGGATGAAAACATTGTAGACTGTGAAGTTGTTTCTGCAGATATTGAAAGGATGATAAATGAACTACTAAATAAAGATGAACAGGCTAGCGTTGCTGCAGGTAATGATCTAAGATTCAGAGTAGAGGTAAAGCGAGATGATGAAGCTCTTACTGAGACAATAAAGAAGAGTGTGACAGAATCTATTTCTTCTTCCTATAAGATTGTTGGATTGTTTGACACGAGTCTTTTTGTAAAGATAGGAGATCAGGAAGAAACACTTATTGAAAAGGCTTATAGCTCAGTAACAGTTACCTTCAGGATACCTGATGATATCTGGGATGATTCAATGATAGGACATGCCAAGATTCTTAGAACATATGTAAATGAAGATGGAGAAGTAGTAACAGAAGTAGTACTATCAGAGGTTACAGGCCAGAATCTGGTTATGGATACTGATAACTATTCGACCTACACTATTGTCTCTGATGCGGTTATTGCTCCGGAGGATATAGATTGCTACATACACTGGCTTATTTTGTTAATGCTTATCATTATAGTTCTTTCAATACTTGTTTACTATCACAGAAGAAAGAAGTATGCAAGGGAAGAGGGATTTGAATCCGAAGAAGAGCGTAAGAAATTAAGAGAGACGGCAGTTCGTCATTATCTTCTTATTATTCTCTTCAATATAATAGCTGCAATACTATATCTCTTTGGCAGCTGCCACTGGGATCTCATTGCGGAGTTAGCAACCATTGTTTCAACTGTGCTTGTTGAAATGGCATCTAAGCATAATTACAACAATTACATTAAAAAGCTGGAATACAATAGCAATCAGGATGATCTTATTGAAAAGGCACAGTAAAAATTATATTTAAATAAAATTGGACCTAATAGTTGTATTTATCTATTAGGTCTAATTTTTTAGGATATAGTAGCTTTTGGACAGACTAAAGATTTTTTACTTACTTGAAATTATTAAAGATACTTTATATTATATTAAGTGATAGATGGACTGCGAAAAATAATCATTGAATAATGATGTTCTTATTTTCACAGATGGAAAGGGTTCATTTTATGTTATGAGCTCTTTTTTTATTCTTCATATAATCAGCTAAATGACTTTTGTGCTCAAGAATTAAAATGTGCCAGGGCGCAGGATGATTATATGAGTTAAAAGAAGAGAAAAAAATAAAGGGAGAAATGGTATGAAGAAAAGTAAATTTACCGGGAAGCTATGTTTGATTATGTCGCTTCTTCTTGTGCTGTGCCTTTCAGGCTGTGGTAGTTCAAATACCCGCATGATGTTTGGTACAGGTGGAACAGCAGGTACTTACTATGCATATGGCGGGGTTCTGGCCCAGTATATGAGAAACTATGCGGATGTAAGAGCAACAGCAGTATCTACAGGTGGATCTAAAGTAAACATTCAAAGTATTCAGGATGGTGATTTTCAGCTTGGTTTTACACAATCAGATGTTATGTCATATGCCTGGAGCGGAACAAGAGCATTCGAAAAGGATGGAGCTACACATGATTTCAGAGTTCTTGGATGTCTCTATGCTGAAACGGTTCAGCTTATTACAATGGATGATGAAATTGACTCGGTAGAAGACCTTAAGGGTAAGAGTGTATCAATTGGTGAAGCAGGCTCAGGTGTTTATTTTAATGCCATGGATGTTCTTAATGGCGCTGGAATCACACTTGATGATATTAAGCCACAGTACCAGTCTTTTGAGGATTCCAAGGAGTCTTTAAAGGATGGAAAGATTGATGCTGCATTCATAGTGGCAGGTGCACCAACTACAGCTATTACAGAGCTTGCAACAACTAATGGAGTAAAGCTTATTAATATTGATGGTGACTTTAGAGATCAGATCCTTGAAAGCTGTCCATATTATAATGCACTTACAATACCTGCAGGAACATATCCGGGACAGGATGAGGATGTTGAAACAATTACAGTTGAGGCAACACTCATTGTATCTGCTAATGTTGATTCTGACACAGTTTATGATCTTACA